>JAKBDW010000576.1:0-5387 GCA_021834245.1 Pseudomonadota bacterium | reverse complement strand
TGATCGGATAGGTCCCAAGACACGGGCAATTCTGCCGGTTCACATTTTCGGACACGCGGTGGAGATGGAAGAAATCATGGCGCTGGCACGCAAGCACAATCTTGCCGTGATCGAAGACTGCGCGCAGTCATTTGGAGCAAAGACCCCGGGCGGGACTGTTGGAAGCATGGGCACAACCGGCAGCTTCAGCTTCTATCCCACCAAGGTTCTCGGTTGCTACGGTGACGGCGGTATGGTCACAACCAACAGTGCAGAGATCGATGAGCGCATCCGCCGTCTGCGTAATCACGGCGCGGTGAAACCCTTTATTCATGTGGAGGTCGGCTGCAACAGCCGTCTCGATGAGATTCAGGCGGCGGTGTTGCGAATCAAGCTGCGCACCATCGAGGGTGCGCTGGCCGGACGGCGCCGCGTGGCCGGCGAGTATGATCGTCGGTTTGCCGGCACGGCGGTGAAAACCCCGATTTTCCGGCGTGCGCAGGCGCACGTGTACAACCTGTATACCATCCGCATCCCGAATCGCGACCGGGTGCGGCAGCGCCTTAGTGATGCCCAGATCGGATCTTCCCTTTGCTATCCGCAGGGACTGCACTTGCAGGATGTCTACAAGCATCTCGGCTATCAACCTGGCAGCCTTCCGGTGTGCGAACAGGCGACGACCGAGGTCCTGTCGTTGCCGATATATCCCGGTATGCCCGATTTGCACATCGATCGTGTCGCCAAAATGGTGCTCGAAGCCGTTCGCGGCTGACACGCTGCCGCGAATCCCGGTCGTGCGAGTACCGTGCGGCAGCGTCGAGTTGCTGCAGGTCAGCGGGCGGTGCTCATTAGGCGCAGCGCGTGTCGGCGCGCGCGGTCTCGCCCGGCAGGTCAGAACGTGGCCCTGTCCCAGCCCCAGTAAGATGCGTCAACGTCGCTGAATTCTATGTATACCCGCTTCGGCGGAATGTTGAAGGCTTCTGCGAGCAGCTCGCACAACACGCGTGACAGCTCGGTAGTTCGCGCCGCCGGCAGACCGATGGATTTGAGCTGGAGGAACGCGCAAGGGGCGTTGCTACCGGCGAACATCATGGGTTGTTCCGGGGCAAACGCCACCATAACGTAGCTTTCCGGTTTGGCAAGTTCGTGTGCAACGAGCGCTGATGCGCGTCGCACGAGATCTGCCTTTGCGGGGGCGTCGATCGGGATATTGGTCTGGATGTTGAGGTAGGGCATAGATGTTCTCGCATGAATGTGGTTCGGAACTTGCCTGTCCATTGTCGCTGACCGCAGGCGGCATGCAGGTTGCTTGCGTCAAGATCACCCGGTTGCTGCAACCGATCCGTTAGGGCGAAATCGGCTGCGCGGCTCTTGCGGCAGCAAAGCTGGTTACACCGAGCGTATTCATCTTGGACGCGATGCCGGACACGATTTGTCTAATGGCCGCCGGTCCCTGATAAATGAGCGTGGTGTAGATCTGCAGCAAATCCGCGCCCGCAAGTATCTTTTCCCAGGCATCATCAGCATCACTAATTCCGCCGACACCGATGATGGGAATGCGGCCCGCCAATTCCGCATATAGTTCTCTGATGGCATGGGTGGCCAAGGCGCGTAGCGGGCGTCCGCTCAATCCGCCAGGTTCCTTGGCTGCTGCCTCATTCTCCACGCCTGGTCGGGCTACAGTGGTGTTGGTTGCGATCACCGCGTCGATGCCGTAAGTCAGCAGCAGCTGAGCGATCCCACGGATGCCTTGATCGGAGAGGTCGGGAGCTATCTTCAGGGCAAGCGGCACGTAGCGTGCATGCCTGCGGGCAAGGGCAGCCTTTTCTGTCTTGATTGCTTCGAGCAGGGCAACCAGCGACTGTTCTGACTGAAGTGTGCGCAATCCGGGCGTATTGGGTGAAGAAATGTTTACGGCGACATAGTCTGCGACCGGGTAGACCGCGCGCAGAGCCAGTATGTAGTCATCCAGGGCACGTTCCACGGGCGTATCGCGATTCTTGCCTATATTGATGCCAACTGGACAGCTGCGTCTGGCTTTCGATAAGTTGGCCAGGAACGTGTCAAGTCCGACGCTGTTGAATCCCATGCGGTTGATAACGGCTTCATGCGCAGGCAGGCGGAACATGCGCTTCCTCGGATTGCCGGGCTGGGCTCTGGGAGTGACGGTGCCGAGCTCGAGAAATCCGAAACCGAGGTCGGAAAAGGGCGCCAGACAGGTCGCGTTCTTGTCCAGACCCGCGGCAAGGCCAAGGGGGTTAGGGAAATGCAGACCCATGACTTCGGCCGGCATCAGCGGGATGCGCTGACGGTAGAGGCTGCGGGTAAGGACGCCTGCGCCGGGAATCCGATAGGTCCCGCGCAGCAGCCGAAGGGTAAAGTCGTGGCTGACCTCAGCATCGAGCGCGAACAGCAAGGGCCGTATGAGTTTATACATTTTCTATACGCTTCTTTTTAGAAACTCTCGCGTTCCCCCAGATAACGCCATTTGCCGACCGGAAGCGAACCAAGCTTAACGTTGCCGATGCGGACGCGTTTCAGGCCGGTGACGCGCAATCCAACCAGTTCGCACATGCGGCGGATCTGGCGCTTTTTTCCTTCACGCAGGACAAATCGAAGTTGGTCGCGGTTTTGCCATGACACCTCTGCGGGGCGCAAAGCCTTGCCGTCCAGTGACAGGCCATGCTTGAGCAGCCGGAGTCCTTTGTCGTCGAGCTGGCCCTCGACCCGCACCAGATATTCCTTTTCGATGTTACTGTCTTCCCCGATCAGGCGACGCGCGATTCGCCCGTCCTGTGTAAGCACAAGCAACCCAGTAGATTCGATGTCCAAGCGGCCAGCCGCCGACAGACCTCGCAGTTGGCTGCGATCGAAGCGCAGCGGCGAACGGTCATTCTCATCGTGCGTGTCGGCCTGGACCAGCGACACGGCAGCCGTATAGCCCTTTTCCGGTTGGGTCGAGACGTAACCGACTGGTTTGTGCAGTAATATCGTTACGCGTTCGCTCTGGCGGGCGTTTGCCTTGGGATCAAGAGTTACGCGCTGGTCGGGGTAGACTTTGGTGCCAAGTTCAGTAATACGCTCACCGTCAACGAATACCCATCCGCGTTCTATGTAATGATCCGCTTCCCGGCGTGAGCACAGACCGAGTTCCGACATCAGCTTTGAAAGTCTAAGTTTTTCCACGGCACTTGCCTGCTTGTCATGGCGGGAGATTATCGCGGCAACTGCCCGGGCGCGCCAGTCTCGGACGGGTAGTTGTATCAATTTAGGACCCAGCCGAGAACCACGGAGCGGGACGAGCCGAAAAAATGGCCAGCTATTTGGTCCTCGGCTTTTCCAGCCAGGGGGTCAGTTTGTTCCTTCGTGGTCGAGCCAGACGCCAAGACCCTGGGCATTGAGTTCTATGTCCATTTGCATGAGGTCCATTATGCTTTCACGCTTCAGGCGGCAGCCGTGTTGGGCCAGTCGCGCGAGCAGAACGCGTTCGATTTCCCGTTTGATCAGGCCGTGACGTGGCGGGCCAGCATCACGCAGGTTACGTGCGAGCGATACAAATGCGTCAATACACTCGTGGAGATCTTTGGCCAGTCGCTCAAGATTGCCTACCCGTCCGAAGTGGGTGAGGAACATGTTGCGCGGTGAGAGATGCATGAGCCGATCAATGGAAGCATGAAGTGCCGGGGGGTCGAACTGGACTGGCGTTGTGGTAGGGAAGATGAACTCGCCGTTTGATGTGTCGAATTCGCGATATGACAGACCGAAGGTGTCTCCGGTGAAAATAGCGCGGCTACGCTCGTCGAGTATGCAAAAATGATGGCGCGCATGTCCCGGAGTATCGATAAACAGCAGATTACGGCCGTTAAGCGCAAGGCCGAACTGGTCGGGCGCCTCGATAATTCGATCGCGCGGAATTGGCACAATCTGTCCGAAGCTGCGCTCGGCTTCATCCGTTCCGTAGACTGTTGCGACACCGGCGATGAGCTTGGTCGGATCGACCAGATGACGCGCACCGCGCGGATGCAAGACTGTTCTGGCGTTAGGGAGGCGGCGAAGCAGTTCACCTGCTCCGCCCGCATGGTCGAGATGCACGTGGGTGATTATCAAATAGTCCACGTCCTGTGGCTGCAGGCCCTTTGCGGCAAGCACCTGCATGACACAATCGACCGATCTGTTGGTGCCGCTGTCGATTATCGCCGCCCGACCGCCCTCGATCAGGAGATGGATGGCAACAAGGCCGGGGCGCTTGTACTGGGCATCTATGGCGCTAATGCCGTCTTGGTAATCGATGTAACGGATCTGATCCATTTGGCCTCGCCCCGCCGGTGCTGATTACTACGTTTGCAGGCGCCTATTTTAGCGCACCGATGTCGCCGACAGCGAATGCAGGAGGATGCGATGTCCGGTCGAGGGCGACATTGAGGGTTTACTAGATTATGCCGGATTGACTATGTTAGTACCGCAAATGGTTCGTCATGACAAAACACGAGGGCGAGACGATGTCGAAAATGATCAGCAGACGTTCACGCAAGGCCGGCTTGCCTCCCGGCACACCTGTGCATATCGGCCAGCAAGCGGCGGAGCCCACGCGCATCTCAGTCTTGTCGTATGACGAACAAAATGTCACCCAAACACAACCCACTCTGGCCAGCGAATGCGAAGTGTTCCGGCAAAGTCCGCTGACCAGCTGGATAATGGTGCAGGGCCTGCGCGATATTGACGCCCTGGAAACACTCGGCCGCTGCTTTGGCATGCATCCACTTGTTCTGGAAGACATAGTCAACACGGACCAGCGACCAAAATTGGAGGATTACGGAGACTACCTCTACATGGTCCTGAAGATGCTTACTTATCGCGAAGCGACTCATGAAGTCGCCAGCGAACAGCTGAGTCTGGTTCTTGGCCCGAACTTTCTGATCTGCTTCATGGAGAGGGAAAGCGAACTATTTGAGCCGCTACGCCAACGGCTTGGCGAATCCAGGGGCCGGATCCGCAAGATGGGCGCCGATTATATTGCCTACTCGGTGATCGATACCGTTGTCGACAATTATTTCAGCGTTTTGGAAAAGGTCGGCGAACAGGTCGAGACACTGGAGGAAGAGCTTGTTTCCAACCCCAGGCGCGGAATAATGCGCGACATTCAGCGGCTCAAGCGCGAAATGATTTTTCTGCGCCGCTCGGTGTGGCCTCTGCGCGAATTGATTGGCGGTCTGCAACGCGCCGATTCGCCGCTGGTCAGCGAATCGATCGGTATTTACCTGCGCGATGTATATGACCACACGATCCAGTCGATTGATACGATCGAATCTTTGCGCGATATGCTGTCCGGGATGCTGGATATTTATCTCTCCAGCATCAGCAATCGAATGAACGAAATCATGAAAGTGCTAACTATTATTGCCACAATC
>JAKBDW010000387.1:0-5420 GCA_021834245.1 Pseudomonadota bacterium | reverse complement strand
CCAGTACATCCTGCGCGACGAATCCATGCACTGCAACTTCGGCATCGACCTCATCAACACCATCAAGCTGGAAAACCCGCACCTGTGGACCAACGAGTTCAAGGAGGAACTCAAGGCGCTGTTCCAGAAAGGGGTGGAACTGGAATACCGCTACGCCGAGGACACCATGCCGCGCGGCGTACTGGGCCTCAACGCCAGCATGTTCAAGGAATACCTGCGCTTCATCGCCAACCGCCGCTGCCAGCAGATCGGCTTGGACGAACTCTTCCCCGGCACCAACAACCCCTTCCCCTGGATGGCGGAGATGATCGATTTGAAGAAGGAGAAGAATTTCTTCGAGACGCGGGTCACGGAGTATCAGACGGGCGGGGCATTGAGCTGGGATTGACCGGCTGTAATGAACAAACCCGAACGCCTCCCCCATCCCGATTTCGCGCACTGGCTGCCCGCCGGCCTGCGCGACATCGCGGACGACCAGAAGGCGATTCCGCGCATTGCCAAGGACGCGGCCTTAATGAAGGAAATCGAGGCGGCGCTGCCGGCGATTCCCACCACGCACGACCTGTGGCGCGGCGATGCGCGCGCGCTGGATTTCATCCCCGACAACAGCGTACACCTGGTACTGACTTCGCCGCCCTACTGGACGCTGAAGCAGTACAACGCCTCCGCCGCGCAGATGGGCGACATCCGCGGTACGCACATCGGGGTCAGGTCTTGCATTAACACATTGCGAATAAAAGGGTCACACACGATTAACCCTGCCGCCAGGCCAAAATTCAGCCCTGCGGGGTCAGGTCTTGCATTAACACATTGAAACAACAAAAAAAGGGTCAGAGACGATTAACCCTGCCGCCAAGCCATGACCGAAGCCAGCCCCTCCCCACCCCGAATCCGCACACTCTGTTAGACTTCCCGCATGAAATTCACGCGCTATTTCGAAGCCATGCGTGAACGCCCGGACCGCGCGGCAATTCAAATGGAATGGATCGAGAGGGCCGTCACCGCCCCGCTGAGGGAGTCCATTCAGGCGGACGGGCGGATTCGGCGATGGGCGCGAATCGCTGAGGCTGACGGCAGATATTTGCGCGTCGTGCTGCTGCCGGATGGAGAAACCGTGCACAACGCTTTTTTCGGCCGAGGATACTCGCCATGCAGAAATAAATGGGGTCAGACACGATTAAGCCCGCCGCCAAGCCATGACCAAACCCAGCCGCCTCCCCCATCCCAATTTCGCCCACCGGCTGCCCGCCGGCCTGCGCGATATCGCGGACGACCAGACGGCGGCCCCGCAAGTCAAATAACAAAGCAACAAGTGACAGACCACAGTCTCCAATATTTCCGAGCCAGTCCATGACCCACACTTACTGCATGACTTCGAACTGCGCCCTCGCTCAACAATGTGCGCGCTACGAGGACGATGCCGGCAAGCATCTGCTGACCCGCACCTATGCGGACTTCAGCGAGGAACTGATCCGCAAGGCGGACAACACCACGACCTGCCCGTTTTTCCTGCCCAAGGACGACGCGCAGCCGACTGCGCACTAAACAGCTAACCGCCGGTCTTGCGCCGGTGGTTGACCTTGCTTTCCACCTTGCTCGCCACATAGGCGGCAAACTCGCCGACGTTTTCATAGTGCTGCGCGATGGCCAGTTCGGCCAGCGCGTCGATGAGGCGGCGGGTGTCTTCGATTTCCTTCAGGCTGCGGACGCAGGTCAAACAGGTGGTGCCGTCATCACGGCACGCGGTCTTGCCTTGGCAGGGGGAGAAGGTTTTCATGGCGTCTTCCTTGCGGGTTTCATCACATCGGCACCAGTGGCCGGAAGCGCCCGCCCCGATTACAACACCGCTTGAAAGCCCTCGAATTGCGGTGGCCCCAAATAGATGCCCTTGGAGCCGCCTGCATTGGCATGCGCCTGCCGGAAAGCTTCGGATTTGGTCCAGGCCTCGAAAGCCTCCCGCGACTCCCAGATCGAGTGGGAGGCGAAGAGCGTAAATTCGTCGTTGCCGGCCCCCTGCAACAGGTTGAAGCTTTTGAACCCCGGCACCCGATCGAGGTGACTCTCGCGGTTGCGCCATATCTCGATGAAATCCGCCTCTTTGCCGGCGGCAATTCTGAACCTGTTCATTGCTACAAACATCATGCAATCCTCTCGCAAGCGGTGACGGCCCTCTGGCGGCGCATCGGCCGACTCACCGACGGCGCCCGCCCGCGCGGACGCGGGGCGGTGTCGCCTGAGGGGTGGTAGCGGACGCCCGGACTGGCCGGGCGGTGGGTGGGGTGCCTTCCGGCTTGTGCCTGGGAGGCCTGATGCCATGGTAACTAGAACATGGCGCCCGGTCTTGCCGACCTCCATATGCTTAACTTTTCATTAGGTTTTTGTGACATGCCGCCACATTGGTTCGGGCTTTCTTCCACCTGGTCAAGTAATTGCCGACTATGGGCGATAAATCTACCGGCAGGAAACCTTGAGGATCAGCATGGCCATCAACAAGCACACCGTTGACGAAACAGTTCTGGAAACGCTTCATTCAGTACGCACGCTGCTGGGCATGGAAGTCGCCTTCATTTCGGAATTCAAGGGCGGGCGCCGGATCTTTCGCCACGTCGATTCGGAGAGCCACGAGATTCCCGTCCAGGTTGGCGCCTCTGACCTGCTCGAGGACAGCTACTGCCAGCGCGTGATCGACGGACGGCTGCCGGAGTTGATTCAGGACGCGATGCAGAATCCTGAAGCCCGGACCCTGCCGGCTACGGAAGCCATCCCGGTAGGGGCTCACCTTAGCGTGCCGATACGCTTCTGTGACGGCCACATCTATGGCACGTTCTGCTGTTTCAGCCGCACCCCGGACCACACGCTGAACGATCGCGATATCAGGGCCATGCACCTCTTCGCCGACGTGACCGCCAAGTACATCGAGGAGCAGGTCATCGAGGAAAATTCTCGCCAACAACTCTTTGATCGGCACGAGGCGGTCCTGAAGGGGGAGCGCTTCACGATCGTCTACCAGCCGATCTTCGATATCGCCCGACGCAAGATCGCCGGCTATGAAGCACTGACGCGATTCCTTGACGATCCCGTCCGCACGCCTGATGTGTGGTTCAACGAGGCCGCCCAGATTGGCCTCCAGGAGGCCCTGGAACTGGCCGTGATCAAAAAGGCGCTACGGGGGCTGGCCCACTTTCCCGATGACGTATACCTCTCCATCAACGCCTCCCCCGAAACCATACTCGCAGGGGCGCTTGATCAAGTGCTCCTGGGGTATCCCTATGAGCGCCTCATGCTCGAAGTCACCGAGCACGTCTCCGTCGATGACTATTCCCTGATCACCAGCGTTCTGGCGCCGATGCGGAAGCGTGGGCTAAAGCTGGCCATCGATGATGCCGGCGCAGGCTTCGCCAGTTTCCGGCACATCCTGAAACTGGAGGCAGACGTCATCAAGCTCGACAACAGCCTCATCCGGCAGATTGACACGAACACGGGTAGTCGGGCGCTAGCCGCTGCGCTTGTCCGCTTTGCTGAGGAGACGGGCAGCAAAGTTGTCGCGGAAGGCATCGAAACCGAGGCCGAGCTGAATGCCCTGCGCGATCTGAAGGTCAACAATGCGCAGGGTTATCTGCTGGGACGCCCCGCGCCGCTCGAAGCATGGCTGCAAGGCAAGCAGGCAGGAATGTTGAACAGTCACTGATAACCAGCTTTCGATCCTGGCCCCTTTGCTCACGCCACCAGAACCGATGTCGCTTTCTGGGCGGCCACAATTTGGTTGCGTCCGCAGCGTTTGGCTTCATATAGCGCGATATCGGATGTGCGGATCAGCTCGGCAGGCGAGGAGACGGAGGCAAGCTCGGACGAAGACACGCCGAAACTCAGGGTGACATGGCTGGCCACGGGCGAAGCTTCGTGGGGAAGATTCAAGGCCAGAACTCGCTCGTGTATCTGCTCGGCCACGGATATCGCGCCGCTCAAATCAGTCTGCGGCAACAGGAACGCAAACTCCTCGCCGCCGATTCGGGCCACCACATCGCCAGGGCGGGACAGCGTGTGGTGCATGGCCTGCGCAACGTCCACCAGGCATAGATCGCCGGCAGGGTGGCCATAGTGGTCGTTGTATTCCTTGAAATAATCGATATCGGCCATGATGAGCGACAACGGCGCATCGTCGCGTTTCGCCCTTGCCCACTCCTTGTTGAGTTCTTCCTCGAACAGCCGCCTGTTCGGGATCCCGGTCAGACTGTCCAGACGGACCAAGTATTCCAGCGCCTGCGCCACCTCGCTTGACGAGAACAGCTCGCGGCGCAGTTTCTCCGAGTCGCGAAACAGGCGGTGAACCTGGGCGGAGGTGGCGAGCATGGCGAGACCGAAGATGACCATCAGCAGGCCCATGACGAGATGGATGCGATCGCCCACCCACATCATTCGTATGCTGATGGGTGCCACGACCGGAATTGCGAAGCACCAATAGGCGTGGCGCACGGACGACAGCAGCGGAAGGGCTCCGGCGACCATTCCACCCAGCACAAAAGCGAGAACGACCTGGTGCGGGAAGGAACTGGGATGAAACAGGAGAATTCCGGACAGCCCCCACACTACCCCGGCGGCGCATGCGCCTGCCAGGAAATATTTTGTCCAGTAAGCAAGATCGGTCTCGCTCCTGGGGGAGGCGTCTCTAAACGCACGCAAGGTGAGGAATCGTGCCCCCGTGACGGCGACCAGCAAGCCTAGCCAGCTCAGCAGGACGGGCGTGGGGACGACGTTCCACAGAGCCGCGGCAAGAATGAATCCGTTTGCCAGGTTGACGATCAGCGATATGGGGAGCTGACGAAAGCTCTGCGCAATCTGCGGCACAAGGACGCGTGGATCCTGGGACTCTGAAGAGGGTCGGATAGGGTTCTCCAAGGGCGAGCTCCCGTGACGGGGGTTGCGGACGCATTATGCCTGCGCACAAGCGCCTGCACAGTATAGGCCACGCGGCGCGGATCATGGTTCGGGCCTGCGGGAAACCTTGGGTGGGGGAACCCTGGGATCAGGTCTTGCATTCACGATTGCATTGCAAGAGCCCAGTGCTGCGTTCCACCACGAACCACCGCGCGAGCGTCGTCGGCCGGCCAGGAGACGTGCGATACTGTGCTGGAAGCTAGGCTTGAAGCCGTTCTCTTGTTGAAGTCATTTTGAGGGGGGTTAAAAATGCAATCATGTCATTTTCAATTCATGGCTAGTGCCCTGGGTGTGGTAATGCTTGCAGGCATAGCTATCGAGCCCTTGGCGAAAGCCGCGGAAGCCACCGCTGGAGATCGGTTATTGAGCAATCCGCAACATCGTGAATACAAGGCCAAGCTGCGCGCCAAGAAATCTGCGCAAGAACAAGAAAAAGTTCTTGGGAATCATCGTAAAGCGCTACTGGGGCACCCCGGGGAACACGG
>JAKBDW010000053.1:0-5425 GCA_021834245.1 Pseudomonadota bacterium | reverse complement strand
TTGTTTGTCAGCGGCCTGGTTGCCGGCGAGAATCAGCGCCAGCAGTTCGGCCGCAGAATTGAAGAGCAGGGGTCTGAACATGACTCAAGAGGCCGGTAGTGGGACGGTGTCGTTGCGCCTAAAAGCGACTTGCCGACGCAGAAGATGTTATTTCGCGTAACGTTTCGTCAGGTCGGTGTAGGCGTCGATGCGCCGATCGCGCAGGAACGGCCAGGCGCGACGCACTGTCTCGGTGCGTGCGAGTTCGATGTCGGCAATCGTCACCGCAGGTTGGTCCACCACTGCCTGAGCCAGAACTTCGCCCTGCGGGCCGGCAACGAAGCTGCTGCCCCAGAATGTGATACCTTTCGTGCGCTGTTCCGGATCCGGCTCATTGCCGATGCGATTGCAGACCAGCACGGGTAAGCCATTGGCAATCGCGTGAGCGCGCTGAATTGTAATCCAGCTGTCGCGCTGGCGTCCGCGCTCCGCTTCCGGGTCACGCGGGTCCCAGCCGATGGCAGTGGGGTAGAGCAGCAACTGGGCGCCGGCCAGCGCCATTAGACGCGCTGCTTCCGGATACCACTGGTCCCAGCAAACGAGGACGCCAAGCGAGCCAACCGAAGTTTCCACTGGGACGAAACCCTGGTCGCCCGGAGAAAAATAGTACTTCTCATAGTAGCCTGGATCATCGGGAATGTGCATTTTTCGGTAGCGACCTGCGATGCGGCCGTCGCGCTCCAGAACTACTGCAGTGTTGTGATACAGACCCGCGGCGCGGCGCTCGAATACGGAGGCGACAATGACGACTCCCAATTCCTTCGCCAGGTGCGCCAATCTTTCGGTTGTCGGACCCGGGATCGACTCGGCCTGGTCGAACCGGGCCGCATCTTCGCTCTGACAGAAATATACGCCGGCATGCAGTTCCGGAAGAAGTACCAGTTGTGCGCCACCCGCACAGGCCTCGCGAATGCCCTTCTCTGACCTGGCGAGATTGCCCTGGTAATCCTCGGTGCACGCGTGTTGCACCAGTCCGACTCGGAGTGTCTGATTCATGAATGCAATCTTATCACTGCCGCAAGGGTGCTGCCCAATTCGCGGCCAGTCCTAGTGCCGGAGATGAAACAGGGATGAAGTCTTGCGCATATGGCGCCGGTCGCAAACAGGTCGTAAAACGCCGCTGATGTCCCGCGGACTTACCGTCAGTCTCCGAGCACGCCTCTTGGCAGCTGCATCGTGACACAGTGCAGACTCCCATGCTGGTGGATCAATGGCAGACAGGGTACGCCGATGATAGTGCGATCCGGAAAACAGGCCTGCAGGCGTTCCAGGGCTACCGAATCCGCTGGGTCGTCGTAGGTTGGCACCAGCACTGCGTTGTTGATGATCAAGAAATTGGCATAAGTCGCAGGCAGGCGCTCCCCATGCTCGTCATAACGCGCGCGTGGCCACGGGAGGCCAACGAGCCGATAGGGATCCCCCGTGCGTGTACGCAAGGCCGTCAGCTCCTCTTGCATGGCGGCGAGCTCTGGAAAGTGCTCGTCGCCAGGGTCGTCGCAGGTAACGTAGGCGATCGTATTCACGTCGCAGAATCGGGCGAGGGTATCGATGTGGCTGTCAGTATCATCACCGGCAAGATACCCGTGTTGCAGCCACAACACTCGTGTGATTCCTAGCCAGTCCGCGAGCTGGTTTTCTATTTCCTCGCGACTCAGTCCTGGGTTGCGCGTCGGTGCAAGCAGGCAGCGCTCGGTGGTTAGCAGACTGCCTGAGCCATCGACCTCTATACTTCCGCCTTCCAGCACCAGATTTACCGGTTCGAGCGGCGTGGTGTGAAAGCTGCCCTGCTGTGCCAGCTTTTGGGAGATGGAGTCATCCAGGTCAGCCGGGAACTTGCCACCCCAGCCATTAAAGTGGAAATCGAGAAGCAGCGGCCGATTGCGGCAAACAACTCCGATCGGACCATGGTCCCTTGCCCAAGTGTCATTGGAAGGCGCGAGCGCAAAGACCAGCCGCGTATCATCCACCGCTGCCTGGCGCAGTTGGCGGGCAATATGCTCGCGATGGTCTGCGTCGAAACTAACAATGAAGACCTTTTCGTGCCTGGCAATCTGGCGCGCGAGATCGACGAATACCTTTTCAACCTCCGCCAGTTGTGGCGCCCAGTCAGTCTGCGCGTGAGGCCAGGTGAGCATGACGCCGCTCTGTGGCGCCCATTCGGGCGGAAGATAGGGGCGGCAGCGTTCAGGGATTGACGGGTTCATCGCCGGAAGTCGGTCTCAGGGACGCGCGCATCATAGCCGTTAGCGATGCGCAGGCCAACAGCAATCACTTTGGCCTGCCCGGGGATTTGACCTGCATGAGCGAGTGTATTTGAATGTGCGCCTCTCGCGGAGCCTAATCCGGGCGTCGCAGCGTATCAGGAGTGCGAAGATGCCTCTAATTCGACCATTTGCCGGTTTGCGACCGCGCGCTGATTTTGCCGCGCAGGTGCTTGCGCCGCCCTACGACGTAGTCACGACGGACGAGGCGCGGGCAAGGGCGAGCGGAAAACCCTGGAGCTTCTTGCACATCTCCCGCCCGGAGATAGACCTGGCGCCCGGTACGGATCCCTATGATGCGGCTGTTTACCGGAAGGGCAGGGAAAATTTCGACAAACAGATCGCTGCGCAGGTGTTGCAGCGGGACCCCGCGCCTTATTACTACCTCTATCGATTGGTGATGGGTCAGCATACTCAGACAGGGCTGGTTGCGGCTGCGTCGATAGCGGCGTACGAAAGTCAGCGCATCCGTCGACATGAGCATACGCGGCCGGACAAGGAGGATGATCGTGTGCGCCAGATCGATGTGCTCAACGCCCAGACCGGGCCAGTCTTTCTTACCTATCGGCACGACGCCATTGTCGACCGTGTAATAGGTGACGCCACGCGGGTTTCACCGGAGGTCGATGTCGTGGCTGATGATGGCGTGCGCCACAGTCTATGGGTGGTGCGTGACCCGGCAACTATCGACACGCTGACTCGCGCTTTTGAGGCAATGGACCGCCTGTATATCGCGGACGGTCATCACCGGTCGGCGGCGGCCGCGCGCGTTGCAGCTGCGCGCCGTAAAGCCGTTGCATCTGCCGGCGGCGAAAGGGCCAGTGATTATTTTCTGGCGGTAGTTTTTCCGGACAATCAGATGCAGATTCTGCCCTACAACCGGGTGGTGCGGGACTTGCACGGGCTCGCGCTTAAAGAGTTTATCGAGCGTGTCTCCCAGGCGTTTTCAGTTGAGCGCTCGCCATCCGCAGTGACCCCAGTTCGAACCGGGGAATTCGGAATGTATTGTGCCGGGCAGTGGCACCGCCTTACGATTCGTGCCGATCGCGTGGCCCATAACGATCCGGTGCGGCGGCTCGATGTGAGTCTGCTGGCCGACAACCTGCTTGCGCCGATTCTCGGTATCAGTGATCCGCGGCGCGACAAACGCATTGACTTCATCGGAGGAATTCGCGGACTCAAGGAACTTGAGCGTCGCGTAGACAGCGGCGAGATGGCGGTAGCCTTTTCTCTCCATCCGACCTCGCTGTCAGATCTGATGTCAGTAGCAGATGCAGGGGAAGTTATGCCGCCAAAATCCACCTGGTTCGAGCCCAAGCTGGCCGACGGCTTGGTGTCGCATGTATTGGACTGAGGGCGGCCGATACGCCCTCGGCTGCAACGCGATCAGCGCCGCATGGACCGACGCTGCACGCGCCGGTATTCCTGGCGCAGGCGTCGGCGCTGTTGCGGGCTCATTCTGGCGAAACGCCGGTGCGCGCGGCGGATTTCCGCCTGTTGTTCCGGGCTTAGACTTTCGTAGCGCTGCACGCCACGTAGCAGGCGTTCCCGTCTTTGCGGCGGGTAGGAATCCCAGCGGTCGCGCTGGTTGGCTAGCAGTCTTTTCTGGTCGTCAGACAGACTGTTCCAGTCGTTAGCCGCGGCCACCTGCCATTGCGCACCAAGGCGGTCGGCCGCGTATGTCGCCGAACAAGCGAGCGTGCCGGCGCAAAGCACGCACAACGTGGCAGCACTTAACAGGATGCGACGCTTCATATCAGGACTGGTTTTCGTGACCACTGACCGGCGCGCCCTCATGGGAAACCCAGAGATAAAAGTCGATATCCGAGTACAGATCCGGCACGTTGTCCGCGCGGGCAATGCTTGGCGTCGGTTGATGCGGATGCCATATTCCCAGCCCGAGGAATGTGCCGAGCGAGAGAAACACCGCTGCGGCAACTGCGCTGACAACAAAGCGCGTCTTCACCTGACGGTGCGAACGCTTTGATGCACGGCCTTCAATTGCAAGATGCCGGCGCTCGCGAAGCTGTCGTGACAGCGATGTATCCTCTGCCGTGTCACCGTGCGCAATCTGTTTCCAGCGACCCGCGCGCAGGCAGCACCGTTCGCAGGTGGCGAGGTGGTGCAGGAGCGAAGCCTTTTGTTCAGCCATTTCATCCAGCAGCCCAGCGTGCAAGAGATCGAGCTCCGCACTGTCCGGATGGGAATTTGAAGTATTAGTCATTTTTCCAAACCTCCGCCAGCATATGCCTCAGGGTCTGCATAGCACGAAAGTGATGCTGCTTTACTGTGCCCTCGGAGCAGCCAAGTATTTGGGAAGTCTCCCGCACGCTCAATTCCTGGCCCTCGCGCAACAGGAACACCTGCCGCTGACGTTCCGGCAATTGACGTACCGCAGCATCGATCGACTTGCGCAGGCGTCTTCCGGCAGCAATATCTTCCGGTTGGTCGGTCGGTCGGGCTAAATCGGCGCCGACTCCAAGATCAAGGAGATCCGTCTCGCCAGATGCATCCGTGTCCTCGTGATGCACAAAGAACGAAACGATCCGACCAAGACCTTCGCGAACCCGGCGTTTCCGGCGAGCGTCATTGATGCGGTTTTGCAGGATCGTAAAAAAGAGAGCTGGCCATTCCGTCACGGATTTCTGGCGATAGTGTTCCACCAGCTTGAGCATGCTGTCCTGGACGATGTCGAGTGCAAGTTCGTGATCCCAGAGCGCATGCCGTGCCATGCGGTACGCCTGGTGCTCGACACTGGCCAGAAAAGTATCCATTGGGTCGCCGACCGGCGGCGCCTCAGGTACCGTTACGGCTCGCGTCGGTCGCGTTGCCCGAAAGCCGACGACGTTTGCCGGGCGCAGATCGCTCAGGTCATCAATGTCTTCGTTCAGCGCGTCCAGAAGTAGGTCCGCCATGAGAACTCCCATACCTGGGGAAGGAAAGGGCCTGGATTCGATCTTCCGGCGCACCTGTTTCCCCGTTATGCCCCCGGCCTTGTCGTCATGCTACCGGGGTTCTAAAGCCGCTTGCGGCGCCGGAGCCGCGGAATTCGGGCTATGACCCGCTTGTCGTGGAAAGAACCGGTATTTTGCGCCATCAGCCCGTTATTCTGTGAAAGATCGGAA
>JAKBDW010000407.1:0-5429 GCA_021834245.1 Pseudomonadota bacterium | reverse complement strand
GAACCCGGATCATCTTTATCCAGACACTCGATTATCAGAACACCATCTTTCATATCTGTGTGACCTAACGTATGAGTAGACCGCTTGAGCGGTGTAGCACGACGGATGCGGCGGTGTTATTGGCATACATTGTTGTTGTCTTTTCTTATCCGCAGGATACGGGCACAGCGGCCGAGTGTTATGCCGCTTGAGCGGCATTTTGTCCGTTTTCCGGAAATATACCGCTGTGGCGGCAGAAAAGTACCGTCGCAGCGGCACTATTTTGCCTCGCTCAAGAAATATCAGTGAATCAATAGGATTGCAAGAAAAGAACGGACCGCTACACCGCCCGAGCGGCATTTGTGCTCGTGGGCTCGCCGCGGATGCCGTTAGCGTGGTGCATAGGCAATAGTTTGTCGTGCGTTGCCAACGTAGTTCGCCGCTGACTCGGCTCAGCTGGCGGCGTACAGCGATCCGCTCCAGAGAATAAACTGCTCATCGACACTCCGACGTCCGGTATCCGGCCCAGCTCGGTCGCTAGCCGGAGCATGCTTGATGCCGGCTTCTGGCCGATTGTGCGCGTTCGGCTTGCCTTCCGGAAAGCTGCCCTTGGCTTACTGGTGCGTGTTCCAACGTCTGCAATTCGGCACACTTCCCGTACTGGTGCTATCGGCCAAGAACAGCCAGTCACCACATTCCCTTAACAGTCATTCAATCAAGAACAGCAGACACACGCAGACCTAATAGTATACGCGGTGACCGTCATGGTTATGCTGCCAGGTAAATGTGACCACCGCCGCAATCTTGAAGAGGACGGCAGCCGATGGGATGATGCGAAAACGATTACATAATTAAGGGGCAACCATGAACTGGGGATGGACTCGAAGCGGTCTTCACATTCCTGTGTTTCTAATAATAATTGGTGCACCATCGGCCCATGCCACCGACTTCGCGTACACGACTTTCGCTGTACCAGGCGCCACCGCCACTTATGCTTACGGCATCAATGAAAGTGGTGCGATCGTAGGGTCTTCCGTTGCAAGCAATTCTTGGGTCTCAGGGTTTGTGGGAGATGGAAACACATTCACGACATTTCTTGCCCCGGCTGCATATGTCAACACCCCTGGCAACACCGCTTACGGCATCAACGATAGTGGCCAAATCGTGGTGAATGCCCCAAACACTTTGGGCGGGAGTGAGAACTATATCTACAATGGCACCACATTCAGCCTGATCGGTGGAGTCCTAACTGGAAACTATCCAGCAATTTCATCTGTCATCGCTCGGGGCATCAACAACCTCGGCCAGGTCGTGGGCGACGTCAACTTTGTTGGTGGCGGCGGTTCGGGGTTTCTGAACAATGGCGGTGTGATCAGTTTAATCAGCGCTCCGGGCGCCTCCGCTACTCGTGTGAACGGTGTCAACGACAGTGGCCAAACAGTGGGGGCCGCCTTTATGTCTGGCGCTTACGAGGGTTTTGTGGACACTGGGGGCACATTCAACGTGATAAATGTTCCTGGGTCATCATATACGCTTCCGTACGGCATCAACGGCACTGGCCAGATTGTTGGAGTCACCAATCTTTCCGGTAACGAACAGGGCTTCGTGGACATCGCCGGCAAATTCAGCCTACTCAGTGTTCCCGGTTCTACATGGACTGACGCGTATGGCATTAACGGCAAAGGCCAAATTGTCGGGTCCGCCATTATTTCGGGCACTTCCGTCGGTTTTCTGGCTACACCTGTGCCTCTACCGGCGACTGTTTGGCTGCTTGCGAGCGGCTTGGTCTTATTGGTGACAACTGCGCGCCAGCCTCGTAACGCATGACAAAACTCCCCGGCGGCCTTACCACCTTCGGTTGCAGAAAGATTGCTGCACTGTTGGATTGGTTGTAGGAAGAGACCCATCGCCCTGGATATTTCCACGAACGGGAATGTCCGGTATGCGGCGACTTGGGTTTCGACCGGGACAGATTGCTATGGGTCGGACGCCGTCCCTCGCCGTTGACAAAAGCGGTCACACTCAGGTCCTGTGCTGCGTCAATGTCGGCAAGCTGCGCGACACCAGCCATTGAACTGCGCTAACGCCACCGTCCGTTCAGGCCGACAACCGGCCGAATGTACGTCCACCTGTCGTTCTCTCGGCCGTTGCGGTCACCCACGGCTATACGATCGAAGGGCCGGAGTTCGGGCATAGCCGTTGCCCATGGCCACCCGCCATCGATGTCCCTAAAGCGAACGGGCTCCGATTTGCATTTCGGTCTCCTGACTCTCCACAACTTCTCGCAGCAGGCGGGCTGTGTCATTATCACCTTGGCTATGGCCGAAGCTTGGTTCCACGGTACGCGAATTGACTGCGCCGGGCGCCAAGCCGGCTTTGCTCTCGACCCAGACCAATACTCGATACGCTATACGAACTATGTTCGATCCGTTGGATTCGCGCCAAGTCGATCGCATTGAGTCGGTTCACCGCGGCTTCCTCTACCAGCACCTGTACGCGGTGGGATGCCTGCTCCTAGCCGGTCAGCACAGTGTGCGTTCGGTCACCGTTGAATTCGACGAAGACATCGAGGTCGAACTCAACAGCGGCGATCGCGTCTACGTCCAGATTAAGACGCGCTCGTCGCCGCTGATCCACAGCGATATCACATGCACGCTCGATCGATTCGAGCGGATTCGCATCGAGCATCAGAAGGGAAGGCGATCAGGGGCGGTGTCATTCGCGATCATCGCCAATGTGGTGCCGGGACCTGAACTGCAGGCACGGGTTGATGCCGGTGACATTCCTTCGGGCGTGCTTCTGCGCACGCCCGGCGCGCTGACTGCTCTACCGGCGTGTATGCCACCTGCGTGGACCGACATTGTCGACGCGATCACCTGGTGCGCCGATAGGGCTTGTGCATTGCCGATGGCCACGCTCGAACCGGAGACGCTGGTCTGGAAGTTGGCCGGGCGGGTGCTGCTGGCGGCGGCGGGCCAAGCGCCTGGGCACGTCTTCCACACGACCGATCTGCACACGCTTTTCGAACAACTCATCGTTCAACTGCAGCAGTTTCCCGCACCGCCGGAGGTCTACCGCCCTCTCGACGATGAGCCCGTCCTGGACAGCGAGGCACGCGTGCGCATCGTCACCGGCTTCTCCGGTGCGGGCAAGACCGCGTGGGCGGCTCAGGCGGCGGCGCACCTGGGAAGCGAGTGCGCCTACTACGACGTGGGTGACGTACCCGGTCCCGCAATCGCCGCGAGCCTCGTACGCGAACTGGCCGCCCAATGGGCGGCCCCTACGGCTGGCGGCCTGCGCCAGGTGCTGTTGCCCGGACCGAGCGGCATCGAGTCCTTGCGCGCCTTAGACAGATTTCTTGGCGCAAACGCCGCACGGGCGCTTGTGGTGCTCGACAACGCGCACCGTGTGCGCGCCGGCGATCTGCAGATGTTGCTAAACGCTACGCAACATCTGCGCTTTGTGCTGCTGGCACAACCATCCCCATCGATCGCCGAGCTGGAATCCATTACAGGCGTGCAACAGGAAGAGCTCAGCGGGTGGGGGCTAGACCAAGCCGCGGCGGAAGTACACGCCCAGGGTGCGCGGGCCTCGGCCGCTGTGCTTGGCTCGCTACTGACCCTTACGGGCGGTCTGCCACTATACGTCCGGGCGGCCGTCCACCTGAGCACAGCCCATTACGACGGCGACGTAGCCGCGATGTGCGCTGCGTTCAAGGCCCACTCGAACTTCTTCGAGACCGCGCAGGAGTTGCTCCTAGGTCGGTTGTTCGAATCCTTGCCGAAATGGGTACGCGACTGCGTTGCCGTGCTGAGTTTGAGCGACGTGCCGCTGAGCGAAGCCGAATCAGCAAAGCTGGTCACAGCCACGTTTGGCGTCAACGCCGCGGCGCTTGCCGCCGCAGTGCAACAGCTGAGGCCTCTTGGTGTCGTGCGCGTCTACGGCGGGCGACGACTCCAGATCCATGACGCATTTCGCGTGCTTGGTCTTCGCAGATTCGCCAACGTTCTGCAGCCGCGGGCGCAGGCGGGTCGCAAGGCGCTGAAGGAACTGATCCTCGAGTCGTTTGAGAAACAAAGTGATTCCTCGCGGTTCCCGCTATTGATCCGCACCTTCGTAGAACTGGGCGAACTCAAGCCCCTAATCGACGTCGCCACGGAGGAGTGGTTCCACGAGATCGGCGTGGATAGCGGCATCTGGGAGGCGCTAGAGGCTGCCGCTGCCGATGAGGAGATCGGCGCCGAGCAGCGGTTCTGCGCGCTCGATGGGCTATTGTTCGCCGAGATGAAATTGGGCGACTTGGACAAGGCTGATCGGCAGCTGCACGCCATGGAGGCACTTGTCGCCGAACATGGCCTGGGCGTCCACGAGAAACTGGTGCTTCTGCTCAAGAGGATGGTGTTCGAGTCCGTTCGAGGCAACGAGGCCGCGACGCGCCAAGCGATGGAGCAGGCAAGGGCACTCGCTCCCGAGAAACCCGAGCACCAGCGCATTCTTCAGTACAACATTGCGCTTGCGCTGCTCAAGCTGGGCCGCCATGCTGAGGCGGAAGCAATTGCTCGAAAACTTGTCGAGGAATACTTCGATCTCCTGGGCTTGACTCCCTTGGACATCTTAGGCCTCAGCAATGAAAAAATTGCTGAACTGATCAAATGGACGCCCACACTGCGGGACGACCTGAAGCATCTGGCTGATTCGCTTGACGTTGTCGCTCGCACGACCAACGCCCAAGGGCGGGACGCGGGCCTTGCTCGCCTCCACGCGGCGAAATTCTACGGCTTGTCCGATGCCTTAGACTCCTTCGTAAGAATCAATCAAGACCTCGTCGACGAATTCGTGGGACGCCGTGACTATGCCGGCGCCCGGCAGGTGGTCGAGGAGCATCTGCTGCCGACGGTCATCAAGCGCAGGATGCTGGACTGGGTCGTCCCTGTGCGAAGTCAATACGCCGTCGTGCTCGGATATTGCGGTGAGTACGATGCCGCAGACGCCGAGCTGAATCAGCTCGAGCCCTACTGGGGGGGTCTCACTGCGAACCAACGCGCCGAAATCGAAGGGCAGCGCAGGTTGGTGGCGCACCTACGCCACCTCGCCGTGCAGCCAGGCAGCGTGAGGGCGTCGCCAAGCAAGGCTTCGCGTCGTGTGAAGGTGGGGCGCAACGACCCATGTCCTTGCGGCTCAGGACAAAAGTACAAGCGCTGCCACGGAGAGACATAAGCAGCAGGAATTCGCCATTCCCGCATGGGGAGGCGGTTTATTGGATAGCTGAGACGCCGTGCTGCGCGCTGATCAGCAACCGCCTGGTCCCGTGAAGGTTGGTTGGCTGCTTTGGGTCACATTGCCGACATACCCACGGACAGACCCAATGGCAGCACTGGCCGATGATTTGCCATTCGATGCGTTCAGCCCGACTCACCACGACGGGTTACCTCCGGATTGGTCTGAACGGT
>JAKBDW010000523.1:0-5430 GCA_021834245.1 Pseudomonadota bacterium | reverse complement strand
TGCGCTTGAGAACATGCGCCAGATGTTTGCGCGGAATGGTGCCATCCATGCAGTAGTAGTCAGGGCTGAGCCTGCCGCACGCAGGAAATGCCGCTTTGCGCCCCGCCCAGAACAGCGCGCGTTCGCGCTCATCCCCGGCGGTACGGGTTTCCGTGGCGCCGCACTGCTGTAATAGGGTGCGCACGTGCAGGATTTGTTCCGAGACTTCCTCGTTCACGCCGTCCAATTCACAAAGCAATATTGCCTGTGCATCCACAGGATAGCCGGCATGCACAAACTGTTCGGCTGCACGGATGGCGAGATTGTCCATCATCTCCAGCCCGGCCGGAATGATGCCGGCGCCAATGAGTGCGGCGACTCCAGCGCCAGCCTTTTCGATGTCATCGAATGCAGCGAGCACGACTTGGGCGCGTTCCGGTTTTGGCAGGAGTTTCACCGTGATTTCGACGACCACTCCAAGCAGTCCTTCCGATCCCGTCATGAATGCCAGCAGATCGTAGCCTGGTCCATCCAGTGCGTCGCTGCCAACGGTAATGAGGTCTCCGTCAATCGTAAGAAACTTGAGTTTCTGAATGTTGTGAACGGTTAAACCGTACTTGAGGCAGTGCACGCCGCCGGCGTTCTCGGCAACATTGCCGCCGATGCTGCAGGCGATCTGTGATGAAGGGTCAGGCGCGTAATAGAGTCCCAATGGCGCCACCGCCTGGGAAATTGCCAGATTGCGGACGCCGGGTTCGACGCGAGCCGTGCGGTTGACGGGATCGATGTCCAAAATGCGATTGAATTTGGCAAGCGACAACAATACGCCGTCGGCGCGCGGAAGGGCGCCGCCGGAAAGACTTGTTCCGGCGCCGCGCGCGACTACCGGAGTACCGTGTTCCTTGCATATTTTCAGAATTTTCTGCAGCTGATTTACGCTGTCCGGCAAGGCTACGAGCATTGGAAGCATGCGATAGGCAGAAAGACCATCGCATTCGTAGGGCCGCAAGTCCTCTGTTTCTGACAACAGACCCTCTGGCGGCAATATCTCGAGCAACGACTTTACGAGCTCGCGTGATGCGTGCTGTGCTGGTGTGGCCGGTGCGAGACTCGACATGGTTGCTTCCTCAAGCGTGCGGGCCCAGTAAATCACGACGTTGGCCGCGCGCCAAGTGTAATACGAGGAAAGGCGCTACTTTAACTGTGGTCGTGATTCGATTGTTATTGCGCCATGCGAAATCATGCCATGTCAGTGCGGCGTGCTGGCTAGTGAAGGTCGCCGCAAGCAGTCAGCTTGCGGCGAAGCGTCGGGTGCGAACAATCGTGTGGTAGGGCGGCATAATGCGGTCAGAATAAGCCAGTGAAGGTTGCCTGAAACCGCGGATAGGAGGATTCGAGGCACCGCCCGCAATGCCTTGTCCCGGGGCGATCAGCGTCGCCCAGGGGTTCAAGGAGCCACTACCAGCTCACCGTGCATTCCTTTTTCTTCGTGGTTCTTGCCGAATGGTGATTTCTTGTCACAGTACATTTTGTAGGTGCCAGTCTTGGTCGGGGTAAATGTCGTGCTACCGCTCTTGCCGCCATGCAGGTCAACCTTGAAGTTAATGCCCGCGTCGGGCGCCTTGATGACGAGGTCATGTGGCACAAACCAGGCTTCATTCTTAACCTTCAATGTGACCGGTTGACCGACTTTTACGGTGATCTTGTCCGGTTTGATGAAATAGCTTCCCAGGGTAACGTCGATTACTTGTGGCTCCGCCGCGTCTGCCTGCACCAGTACGGTGCTGGCCAATAGGGCCGCCATCACCATTGCGACCGCGTAGCGTGTTCTTGTCATTCCAATTCTCCTTGATTAATTTGAGCTTTTATCTGGCCCACGCCTATCATTTTCGGGGTGACCTAAGCTAGCATAGCAACTTGACCGATTCAAAATCGGCAGTGCCATTGCACGGCCATCAATCACAGTCCAACCGCAAGGTTTGTATTGAGCGATGAATTTTCCCGACGGTTTGCTTCCAATCGGCTGGTTGTGGCTGGCGCACGGGTTGTACGCCGTAGTCTTGTTGGCCGCCATATCGCTGGCACCCTGGCGGCGGTTGTACGAAAGCCAGCTGCTTAATGTCCTGCCCGGCATTTGCGTCGGTCTGCTGATGGTTTGGGCGCTCAAGGCCGGCGTCGCGCCTGGGCTCAACTTCCACCTGCTCGGGGCGACCTTGCTGACGTTGATGTTCGGATGGCAGCTTGCCATCGTGGGCATGAGTGCGACCTTGCTGGGTGTGACATTGAATGGAATGAGTGGTTGGCAGACATTCTCCATCAACGCTTTGCTCATGGGCGTGTTGCCGGTTCTACTAAGTCAGATTGTTCTGGTCTACGGCAAACGCCTGTTGCCGCGCCATTTCTTCGTATATGTCTTTGTGAATGCGTTCTTTGGTGCGGCTTTGGCGATGGCAGCTACCGGTCTTGCTTCAACTATTGTGCTTGCCTTGAGCCATGCGTACAGTTGGGATCGCCTATCAACCCAGTATCTGCCCTTTTACCTGCTAATGATCTTTCCCGAGGGTATTCTGACCGGCACGCTGATTGCCATGTTTGTGGTGTATCGCCCGCAGTGGGTGGGGACCTTCAGCGACGAACAGTATCTGCGCAACAAATAGACCTAGATTTTCGCGTTGTGTGCGGTCGAGGCGTTTTTATCTGTAGCGGATAATGCACGGAAGACTGCGGTACACGGAATGCCGCCGTTAGTTCAGTGCCATGGAAAGTTGGGCGCGGTATTTTTTGACCACGTCGCCTTTCCCGCCCAACAAATTGAAGACCGTCAACATTACCTTACGCGCTGCGTCGTCGCCAAAGCGGCGATCGTGCTGAACTATCCCTAAAAGCAAATCCAGAGCGGCTTCGTAGTTTCCCTGCAGTATCAAACGTGCACTCAACTGGTAGGACGCCTCGCTGTTTTTCGGGTTCGCCGCGACAATGCGTTGGAGCTCCGCGAGTGCAGGCGCGTCGGCGACGATCCGCGCGAACTCCTGGCGAGCGAGCAACGCAGTCGCTAGCGGGTCGTTTTTTGCCTCGCGTGACAGGCCGGCCAGAAGGCGTTCCCCATCTTCTCGCTGACCATTCTCAAAACGCAGTTTTGCCAACTGCAGCCTTGCCCGGTCATTGGTGGGGTCCATCTCGACTGCGCGCACCAGGATTTCGGCAGCTTTGTCCGTTTCTCCGCGTTCCAGCGCCAACTGGGCATCGGTAACCAGAGCATCGGAGGGACGCGGGGCGTGGCGTTCAATCAGCTCGCGAATTGCGCGTTCCGGTTGTGCGCCCATGAATTCGTCGATGACTTGGCCGTTCCTGAATAATTTCACTGTTGGCAGGCTGCGCACGGCATAACGTGCGGCCAAATCCTGCTCTTTGTCCGTATCGACTTTGGCGAGGAAGAAGCGCCCTTGATATTCGTCAGCCAGCCGCGCCAGCACCGGCATTAGCATCTTGCATGGGGCGCACCAGGCGGCCCAGAAATCGACCAGAACCGGGACAGTGTGGGACTTTTGCAGAACCTGGGCATCAAAGTCTGCCTGCGTCACGTCTGCTATGTGAGGTGAATTGCTCATGGGATGGAGCCGCCTATACGTTTATCGGGGCTAATTTGTGGGCATAGAGCGAAAAATCAAGGGCTGCAGAGCCAGTCTGGGAGAGCGGTGCCCAAGGGCCTGCAGACGCGCCGACAGCGCTGCTCGTAGCGATGCCAGCCATGTCTTAAATACGAGGAGTCTTGGCGATTCGGTTTGTCGGGTCTGCGCGGAAACGACAAATGTTGCAATCGCGACCATCGAGGGCTTCCCTTGGAAAATAGCCGGGAGTTCGAGGCCATAGCGGCGGCTTACCACCCGGAAAAGCGGGCTCCGCATCTGCTTTGTGCGCCGAAAGCATAATTGTATTGGCGCTCCCTAGGGGACTCGAACCCCTGTTTTCGCCGTGAGAGGGCGACGTCCTAGGCCACTAGACGAAGGGAGCGGGCGCGGCTGCAGGTTTTCCTTGTGCCTCGAAAGGGGTGCTATTATACCGACCCGGGTTCATTAAACAACGAAATAGAATTCCAGTGATGGCGCCGTCCAGAAACTGGCCGGAAAGGTGAGACAATTAACACTCCTGTGATTATTCCCCGCGCGGAACACCCGATTTCGCGCAATCTTATAAGTGATAATGCCCTTAAAGTGCTCTATCGCCTGCGCGATGCCGGCTTCGTCAGCCTGTTGGTCGGGGGTTGCGTACGTGATTTGATGCTCGGGCACGAACCTAAGGACTTCGACGTGGTGACGGACGCCAGTCCGGAACAGATTCAAGAAGTTTTCCGCAACGCCCGTCTCATCGGCCGGCGCTTTCGCCTGGCGCATATTCATTTCGGCCGGGAGATCATTGAGGTCGCGACCTTCCGCGGTAACCCGGCGGTCGCCGCGGAAGGGGAAACGCAGGGCGATGTCGCCGACGCTGCGACTGGCGGTCGGCATCAGCGACCACCTCAGGCCGACCATAATATTTTCGGAACGCAGGAAGAGGATGCGCTAAGGCGCGATTTCACCGTCAATGCACTGTACTACAACATACGCGACTTCACGGTCATGGATTACGTTGGTGGAGCCAACGATCTTAAAGACGGGGTAATGCGCATGATTGGCGATCCCCACTTGCGATACAGCGAGGACCCCGTTCGAATGCTGCGTGCGGCTCGTTTCGCCGCCAAGCTCGGTTTTCGCATTGACGCAGCAACGGCCGAGCCCATCAGAGAACTGGGTCATCTTCTGCTTGATGTATCGCCAGCCCGCATGTTCGAGGAGGTTCTAAAACTATTTCACGGTGGTTATGCCGCCGAGACTTATGAGTTGCTGCGACGCTACGATCTATTCCGCTATCTGTTTCCGGCGACAGATGAAAGCCTCGCGTCGGAAAGCGAAAACTATCCGCGCGTGCTGCTGCCCAAGGCGCTGGAAGGCACGGATGTCCGCGTGGCTCAGGACAAACCGGTGAATCCAGCGTTCCTCTTTGCCGCGTTCCTGTGGGAACCAATGCGTTTGCGTGTGGGACGGCTCACCGCGGATGGCATGAAAGAGCCTGAGGCGATGCGTCATGCTGCCGATGAAATATTGCGCGAGCAGATCCGACATATTTCCATTCCAAAGCGCTTCAGTTACCCAATGCGCGAAATATGGGAAATGCAATTGCGGTTCCCGCGACGCCACGGCAAAAACGCCTTTCGTCTGCTGGAGCACAAACGTTTCCGCGCAGCGTACGATTTTTTGGTCTTGCGCGCCCAGGCTGGGGAGGCCGATGCGGAGCTTGCCGAGTGGTGGACGACTTTCCAGGAGGTCATCCCTGAGAAACGCACAGATATGGTGCGCTCGCTGGCTCCCGAAACGGGGGTACGTCCGAAGCGTCGCCGGCGCCAGCGCCGACCTG
>JAKBDW010000516.1:0-5433 GCA_021834245.1 Pseudomonadota bacterium | reverse complement strand
TTGTAAACCATCCTCACTAACATTTGCCAGCCGGCAGTATTCCATCCAGGGGTGCTGGGACATGGCAAATCTGCGGGGGCCATCCTGCTGAAAACCCTGTGTGACTGAAGCCATCCATCGATCGCAGCACCGAGCCCGCTGTCGCTAGCCTCCCTGGGCCAGCCGTAATTAGCGAACGCGCACAGGAATCGGTCTAGCGTTTTGCTAGGAATCTTCTCATTGAACCTTCCTTGACTCATATTCCGGAAAGGTAGCAGAATTAGCATACGCAGTCAAATGCTTTCAGCAAACTGCGTTGATTGTGATTGGAGGAAATCAAAAATGGAAACTGGTACTCAAAGGCGAGCGGAATCGCTCAAAGCGTTTTGCGCGAGCTTTGGAATCTCTTACGATCTTGGTTTTCGGGCCGTGAAGGACGGAAGGCTAAAGACGATCCGCTTCGGCAAGCGCCTGTTCGTCCCAGCATCAGAAGTTGAACGTGTTGCCCGCGAAGGGCTTGGACCATCCAGTGAGGTGCCACGCTCCACACTTAAGCCTGGGAAAGACTAGTACTCGCATGGTGTCGGGAATGCACACCGTAACAGGTGAAATCCGCCAAGGCGAAAATCGGCACGTGACAATATAGGGAAACGGCCGAGAAAGCCCTGGAACCCGGTTACTCCACAATCGCCGCCGTCAACAAGCGCGAGCTGCGCATTGCCCGCAGTCGCTATTAGAACTACCGATCTGGGCCACTGCCATGGCTGAAACTCCAAACTCGGTCCCTACAGAAGCCTATTATCATTGCTCGGCTGAGTGGCACCTCGTTCAGATGACGGATTCTAAGGGGCGGAAGGCACCGTTTGCCGCGGCGCTCTACCCTTTTGCGTACCGGCTTTCAAGAAAGAGCGGGAGGTTTCACTGCTCAGCAGTCAGGCTGGCCGAGCACTTTAAAGTCAGTAAGTGGACGGTCATACGCGCCATGGAGGCGCTTACACTCGCTGGTTTTTTCGTAGTAATCAGCAAGGAATTGTTTCAATCAACGACCTACAAAGTCGTCTCCCATAAAGATTGGGCAAAGGATCACCCGGGAGCCTGTGCGGTCAAGGCGACCTTTTCTTGGACAGACGAATCGGGCGATGAGCTTGGCGTCCGGCTCTACACCGCCAGCGGGGGGCGCACGAAGTGGCATCCAAACTTGTTAGCCTCGCTCCGAAAGACCGGACTTTCGGATGATCAGATTGTGACTCGGTTCAAGTCCTTTATCTCGCAAGAAATCGAACGACACCAAGCAGAGGGAAGGCATGGCGGGTGGAAGTTCGTTCCATCAAGGTTTGCAAAACTCCTGAAGGATGAATCCTTCCCGCCTGAAAAACCTGAATGGATTAGATCACTTGAAAAAAGATAAGCAAGACCAATTAACGAAACGCCTTCCATAGTGCCCAGTGGGTGTGCAAATCGGGGAGGGGTCGTGGAGACAATATACAGTGATGACGATTAGCACAGGCGCCACCCGATCGGCTGGCATTCATGCCAACCGACACGATTGGCACGCGTGCTCGCGTCCGATTGGCCTACGTGCCACACAAGATGTCAAAGTCAGTATTCAGAGGCAGAGCCGAAAGAATCCCCAACCGTCAGATACCCGCACGGGGCGGACGGTTTGACTCGCGGGCACTGAAGAAGGCCTGGCGGCCGTGACTTTGACCCTGACCAAAATCTACCAGGAGGAGACCAGATGTCTCGTCAATTTGATCAACCATATGGCACGCGACATACCGGATTTAGGCTTGACCCGGATAGGTCGGGGCCCACTGTAGGGGATGTTCTTGGACACTGGCAGATGGAAGTATCGACGCTGAGGACATGTTTTCCAATGTCTCCGGTGGCCTTTATTACACAAGGTTAAACACGAGGTACAGTTATAACCACAAACTCGCCCTGTGCTGTGCTCAGGCCATTCGGGAACTTGGCGAGCTCCCATGTACTCCGGCGGCACGGGCCGCTGTAATGGGGCGTGCAATGGAACTCTTGCGCGAAAGACATGGGGTTAACGCCCCGCGCGGCTGGTACCCCGTGATGAAACAACTCCGCGCCAGGGACAAGGAGTGACCGGGCGTGGCACTGAGTCCACGAGCTTCCAGTCAACACGCCAAGTACGTGAATTTCCGCGGTCGGCTGCAGAACAAACTGGGAGGTCACCTGCCAAGAGTCCGGGATTTAAGCCGTAAAAACGCATTAGTGAGCTGGTGGATCATGGGCTAAGCTCGGCACAAATCTCTCGGGTGGAGAACGTTCCCCGAGCTACGGTGAATCGCGCAGTCGGGCCGGCATCTGCTTCAGAACTTCTGGTTGGAGACCGCATCAAAGCCCTAGAATATCGCATAGGGGCCCTCGAAGAACGGGCGACTTTAAGCAAGGACTTTATGGAAATAGTTGCCAAAATGTCCGGCTTTCTAGGCTCTAATTTTCGCGATCAACTCACCGCAATCCTCCGCCGATGGCCAAAGTCTCTCTCAGCTGCAAACGTCGCAGTCACATGCCGTGCTGAAAACAGGCAGATAGTTGTGGTCATCCCCGGTCGCCCCCCACAGGTGAAGAAGCCCATCTTAGGCACTTCAACCTCCCTTGGCGAATCCAACAAAACTTTCGGCAGGTGGCGGCCAAGAACCACAGACAAGGTGAAGTCGGATGTCTATAATCTGCACACAACCACCTCGAAAGGTGTCCGGAATGTGCATGTCGCTTCCCCAAAGATTGGCTATTCTCCTTTCATATCAAGGCTTTGCAGATTAAGCACAACCACGGCGCAGAATGTGCATCGTCTCGCCTCAAGATAGACTACCTACTTGTATTTCAGGGATTTGCAGATTCTGCACGACCACCGTGCAGATTATGCATAGGCTCATACTGCGACTGGGTAAATCCGTTCGGCAAACTTTTAGCTCATACACCGCCCTTTGGCACCTTGGGTTTACTAGGCGCAGCCCCGACCATCGGCATCGCTTCTTGAGGGTATGCGGTCTCTGCAGGAACTGAAGCGCCGCGGGTTGTCCGCTGCCACAGAGCTCGTCCGGCATGCCAAACGCCGAAAGCAGCTCTAAAGATAACTCGCGGGCGGCTGACGATCGGGGTGTGCATCGGTTGGACGACATTAAGGCCTTGATCGCCGTTGGCTACCGAATAGAAATTCTCAATCATCCCAGGGGGTAGAGTTGGGCTGCCAACCCAGCCTTCTTAGGACTGACGAAGAGAGTCCCATCGTACCCAGGGTCAAGACAATACCCGCCGAGGTCAATGACCGCGGTCTGCGGCCGTATTTACTTGCCTATTTGGGAAGGCCCGAACCACCTGTGTGCTTTTCAATCTTCTTGTTAATGGCCTTCAGCATGCCATTAACCTCACCTTCAGCCGAGACTGCCATGAATGAAGCTCTTACATAGTCCTCCCAAACTTTGCGGCGTCTCGGTTCGCCGGTGAAAAGCCCTACGTTGCACGTATTTCGAACCAATATCCGTGCCAGCCCCGATGGATTCGAGTATTGTGAGCCACTGCAAAGCCCCGCAATTTCAGAATTGTCAAGCCTGCCCCCTCCTCAACCGAACCCCCTTTGAAATAACCGGACTTGGCGTTCGGCTAAGAGCATCTGGGCCGACATCGGAATGCACAAAGAATCTTCAAATCCATCAGGAGCCGGGCAACGGAGCGGAAGCCTGGCACGGAGGAACCGGACGACCGGGACCGACAAACATGCGATCTGGCGGAGGCTCCTCAGCTTGTATATCCTGATCCTGAAAGTTCAGTTGAAAATACCACTCAAAGCTTTGACGCTGGGTAACGTCCCCTGCGGGGTTGGTTCCCGTAACCACATCATCAAAGTAGAGACCGAGGGTTCCATTCGAAGGCAATGTGTTTACCGCCGGCCCATATACAGCTACTTGTTGCGAACCCCGGGGTGGAATTATGGCATTGACTAGGTCAGCCCAAGCCCCCTGATCTACAGCCATATCTTTCCCCGCGACCTGATACCGGACAACCATTCCGCTGCCGCGGAACACGTGGTCCATTTCATTATCAACTGTCACCAGAAACTCAAGCCGCGACGGAAGCACTTGGGCGACAGGAGTACATGTGCGTTCGATGAACACGTCCGTTTGATTGTGTGGAAGAAGGAATGCCTCTTTGAAACCCGGGTTTGTACGCTGCGCATGGGAGATGTAAACAACGCCAACTTTGTATGACACCAGACCGACAGAAATCCGGACATTACCTTTCTCCTGAGAAAGGTTCGTTCCTGCAAGCGGGGTTACGGTCGGCAGTTTTGCCGACATCTCTATTTCCTGTGGAGCGGGTGGCTCCTTTTTGGTTTTCTTGCCTGCCAACAGCGGACTTATGGTACCCTCACCGGCCAGGACGGCAAGAATCATGAATACCATCAGGCCCGGCCGAAACACCCGGTTGCCTGATCGACAGTTTTTCATAGTTGCTCCTTTTCTATGCATATTTATGAAGTCTTCAGCCTGGGTTCGCCTCTTGGAAAGCACGGTACCCAGCCCGTTACCCGCTCTGATACCAGTGCAGGGCTCGTTATCTACGCTCGCGGCGAATCATTTCTTAGCCTTCAAGCATCCTTCGTAGACACAGTCCTGTTTATTTCGTGCGATCAATGCCGAATGTGAAAAGCTTGCCGCCCGTCAGCCCCATTGTCTGGGCGCTCGTCGCAAAGAAGAAGGCGTACTCCCCCGGTTTGAGATCATCCTTGGGAACAACTTTGTAGACCCCGGGGCGAACGCTTTCAGCATCAAAGGGCACATCATCCTTCGAGGAGACTCCGCTCGACACGCCCGTAATACCCGCCCGGCCAACGATGACCTCGCGTGTGTCCTTCTTCTGGTCGAGTTTCACTAGCGAAAAATCGCTCGGGTTTGTTGGACCTTGTCCCATCGCCCCCGCGGTTGTCGCAAAATAGAAGTAGAAAGTTGGCCGCGGTTCTTGCACGCGAAGAGTAGCTTGACGGCCTGGTATGGCCATTTTGTAATTCGCCTTGGCCAGGCCATAGCTCATGGCCATTTTGAACATGCCCCCGGTCTTTTCCCCGGACGATGCCGTCGGCTCCAATGTGATCATTTGGCGCCCTGCCGGACCTTGCTTCAAAAGATAAATCCCAGGAGCGTGAGGAGAATCTGGATTATTGGGGTCAGCCGGAGGAGTTGCGGCAGTGGCCGGCGCGGCGGTCGGAGCTCCGCACTCGGCCATCGCTTTCAGGATCTCGTCGCTGACGCCTTCCGATTTTAGCTTGATCAGTTGGCTGGTGCTGGTGTCGAATTTGCAAGGCGCTGACTTGATTTTTGCGCAGTGCGGGATGATATGCACCGACGAGTTCAATCGATCGTCCTGCGGGGGCCCGCCTGGCGGCGCCTCGCGACGTTCCGACCACACCTGAAGAGGCGCCAT
>JAKBDW010000572.1:0-5441 GCA_021834245.1 Pseudomonadota bacterium | reverse complement strand
AGCCGTCTATTACACCGAAGGTGCCGCACAGACCATGCTGCGTCTGCAGGGGGAGATGCACCGAGCACTGTTGGATCTTGAGCGAAGGCTTCAGAATGGATCCGCTGCGTCGCAGGCAAGCAGAAGGGCTCGTATCGTCAAGCTAGAACGGAAGGGGTTGTGACTTGAAGATCGATCTTGCGTTTCTGCAGCTGCTGGTACGGGACATCGCAAGGGCTGAGCTTTTGCCGCGTTTTGCCGATGTCCGAAAGGATATCAAGCACGACGGCAGCATTGTTACCGCCGCGGACCTGGCGATGCAATCGCGGATGCAGGAAGTCCTCGCCAAAAATTGGCCGACCATTGATTTCTGCGGCGAGGAAATGGCAAGTGAAGAGCATGAGCGTCTCGCCGCAACGGCGAGGGGTGCTCTGTGGTGCCTCGACCCGCTCGATGGGACCAGCAACTATGCCGCGGGCATTCCCTTTTTTTCCGTTTCACTTGCGCTGATCGAAAATAACCGGCCGGAACTGGCGATTGTCTACGACCCCGTGCGCGACGAGATGTTCAGTGGTTTACGCGCGCGAGGAGCCTGGCTGAACGGTGAAACGCTTCAATGTCGGTTGCACGCGCAACCTCCCATTGAACGCTGTATTGCGGTGGTGGATTTCAAACGACTTGATGAGCGTTTGGCTGCGCGGCTGGGCTCGCGGCCACCATATGCCTCACAGCGCAATTTTGGTTCGAGTGCCCTGGATTGGTGTTGGCTCGCGCGCAGCCGATTCCATGTTTACCTGCATGGTGGGCAGAAACTCTGGGACTACGCTGCCGGGGCCCTGATATTGGAAGAGGCGGGAGGGTATTCCGCCACGCTGGACGGAGACCCGGTCTTTGCCTCGACTTTTGAACCCCGCTCGGTAGTTGCAGCTGCGGATTCAGAATTGTTCCAACAATGGTCGACGTGGCTGAAGATGTAGCCGAATAAGAGCCGCTAAATGACCACCTTTTTGGCTAACATCCCCCATTTTGATGTGGTCATAAATTTGGGCAAAAGGCAGGCTATTGCCCAAACTTCACCGCTGAGGGACAATACCGCGCCAATTTTCGCGCAGAATCGGCGAGCCAGATAGTCGGCCGAATATACGGCGGCTGCTATTAGACAATATACAGATCGATCCCTTTGGTGGGCATGAGCCACGGCGGGAGTAGCCCCGAAGCCCGAACCAAGGGGATTTTTTGTTACTGCTGTCTGATGCGCAAGCATGCTCACCCGCCGATAGGGAGGGGGTGGCAGTAATTGAGGCAATCGGAGAACCTGCGACTCCAGGCGGGTGACTCGCCCGGCGCGCCAGCGGGCAGCGGTTAAGGCGCACGAATTCAACCCATTTGTGATTGAGGACTTGTCCATGTCAGCGAAACCCCAACAAGCGTTACCCAGCCGGCGTGATTTGGCCAACGCCATTCGCGCTCTATCCATGGACGCTGTGCAAAAGGCCAATTCAGGACATCCCGGTGCTCCCATGGGCATGGCAGATATAGCGGAAGTTCTGTGGAATGATTTCCTCAAACACAATCCGAGCAACCCGAAGTGGACGAATCGCGACCGCTTCGTCCTTTCCAACGGCCATGGCTCAATGCTGCTTTACAGTCTCTTGCATCTGACCGGTTACGCACTGCCGATGGAAGAGATTAAGAATTTCCGGCAACTGCATTCCAAGACGCCTGGTCACCCCGAATACGGGTACACGCCCGGTGTTGAGACAACGACAGGTCCTTTGGGGCAGGGAATCACCAATGCCGTTGGCATGGCAATCGCGGAAAAAGTCCTGGCGGGACAATTCAATCGCGACAACCACCATATTATTGATCATTACACTTACGTGTTCCTCGGGGATGGCTGTCTTATGGAGGGTATCTCGCACGAGGCCTGTTCTCTTGCGGGTACGCTCGGCCTGGGCAAACTAATCGCCTTCTATGATGACAATGGCATCTCGATCGACGGGCATGTTGAAGGTTGGTTTACCGACGATACGCCGCGCCGTTTTGAAGCATACGGTTGGCACGTCGTGCGCGAAGTCGACGGCCACAATTCGGATGCCATAAAGAAAGCGATCATGGAAGCTCGCGCGGTAAACGACAAACCGTCTCTAATCTGCTGCAAGACAGTCATTGGTTACGGCGCGCCGAATCTTTGTGGAAGCCATGATTGCCACGGGTCGCCTCTTGGTGAGGCCGAAATCACTGCGACGCGCGAAAATCTGGGGTGGACGTATGAGCCATTTGTGATTCCCGACCAGATTTACGCCGGCTGGGATGCGCGCACCAAAGGCAAGAATGCAGAAGAGGCATGGAACAAGAAGTTCGCCGAATACAAGAAAGCCCATCCCGACTTGGCTGCCGAGCTTGAGCGGCGCGTTCACGGCGAGCTGCCAAAAGACTGGGCGGCGAAGTCCGAAGAATTCATCAAATCGGTTAACGCCAAGGCTGAAACAATTGCTTCGCGCAAGGCTTCGCAGAATGCGATCAATGGTTTTGCTCCCGTTCTTCCGGAAATTCTCGGCGGGTCCGCCGATCTTGCAGGATCGAATCTGACCCTTTGGAAGGGTTCCAAAGGTGTAAGCAATACGATTGCCGATGGTAACTACATTTACTACGGTGTGCGTGAATTCGGCATGTCGGCCATCATGAACGGAATTGCGCTGCACGGGGGTTTCATTCCCTATGGCGCCACGTTCCTCATGTTCTCTGAGTATGCCCGTAATGCCCTGCGCATGGCTGCTCTCATGAAGCAGCGTGTTCTATTCGTATATACCCACGACTCCATCGGTCTCGGTGAAGATGGTCCGACCCACCAGGCGGTGGAGCAGACGGCCACTCTTCGAATGGTGCCAAACATGTCGGTTTGGCGGCCGTGCGATGCAGTCGAGTCTACAGTGGCGTGGAAGTGCGCACTTGAGCGCACCTCGGGTCCGAGTTCCCTAATTTTCTCGCGCCAGAATCTGCCGCATCAGACACGTGACAGCCAGCAGATCGCCAATATCAAGCGCGGAGGTTACATACTGAGCGAGGCCGCAGGCGGTAATCCCCAAGCGATTATCATCGCGACTGGCTCCGAGGTTGCCCTTGCCATGGAGGCACAGAAGCTTCTGGCCGCAAAGGGCAAGAAGGTGCGTGTCGTATCCATGCCGTCGACTGATTGTTTCGATGCGCAGGACGCCGCCTATCGCGAATCCGTGCTGCCGAAGAGCGTTACCAAGCGCGTGGCAGTTGAAGCGGGAGTGACTGATTTCTGGCGCAAGTACGTCGGCCTCGACGGTCGGGTTGTTGGGCTCGATCGGTTCGGTGAATCCGCACCGGCTGGAGTGCTGTTCAAGCACTTCGGCTTTACGGCCGAGAATATCGCTAAAGTTTTGGAAGATTTGGGTTGACCGATTTCTATTTCTGCTACTTAACTTTTCTGGAGACTTAAAGAAATGGCTATTAAAGTCGCTATCAACGGGTATGGCCGAATCGGCCGCAATGTCTTGCGCGCCATGTACGAGTCCGGGCGCAAGGACATTCAGATCGTTGCCATCAATGACCTGGGTAACGCCGAGACTAACGCCCACCTTACGCGGCACGATACTGTGCACGGAAAGTTCCACGGGACGGTCAAAGTCGACGGTGACTATTTGATCGTGAATAACGACAAGATTCGCGCCTGCGCCGAACGCGATCCTGCCAAACTTCCATGGAAAGATCTGGGCGTAGATGTCGTGCTCGAATGCACGGGCATATTCCGTACCAAGAGCAAGTGCCAGCCGCATCTGGCGGCAGGCGCCAGGAAAGTCATCATATCGGCGCCCGCAGACAAGAACGAATGCGATGCCACTATCGTGTACGGTGTGAATCACAAGATTTTAAAAGGCGACATGAGCGTCATTTCCAACGCCTCGTGCACGACGAATTGTCTTGCGCCGCTCGTCAAGCCGCTCAACGACAAGCTCGGCATCGTTTCCGGTCTGATGACCACAGTCCACTCGTACACCAACGATCAGGTGCTGACCGACGTATATCACAGCGACCTGTATCGCGCCCGCGCCGCCGCACATAACATGATTCCGACCAAGACTGGAGCTGCCCAGGCTGTCGGCCTAGTGGTGCCCGAACTGAACGGCAAACTTTCTGGATTCGCTATCCGCGTGCCGACCATCAACGTCTCTGTGGTCGATCTCACTTTTGTCGCGAAGCGCGAGACCAGCAAGGACGAAGTCAACGCGATTCTCAAAGCGGCCAGCGAAAATGAGCTCAAGGGGATCCTCGCTTACAATACGGAACCGCTGGTGTCGAGTGATTTCAATCACACCACGGTATCTTCAACTTTTGATGCAACTCAGACCACAGTGATAGGCAACCTGGTGAAGGTGCTGTCCTGGTACGACAATGAGTGGGGATTCAGCAACCGCATGCTGGACACCACCGTGGCTCTGATGAGCGCTAAGTAAGGCAATATCTAGACGGGGGCGATGACAAATCGCCCCCGTTTTCTTTTCCAGACGCCAGGAGAGTCTTCCTAATGTCCGTCATCAAACTGACTGATGTTGATCTCAAGGGCAAGCGCGTCCTGATACGTGCAGACCTCAATGTTCCGGTGAAGGATGGCAAGGTTACGTCCGACGCCCGTATTACTGCCTCGTTGCCTACGTTCCAGTATTGTTTAAAGGCTGGCGCCAAGGTCATGGTCATGTCGCATCTCGGCCGTCCAACAGAAGGCGAGTACAGTGAAGAAAACTCACTAAAGCCTGTTGCTGAAAGCCTTTCCGCAAAGCTCGGCAAGCCCGCGCGCCTATTAAAGGACTGGGTTGATGGCGGATTTGACGTTGCTGCCGGCGAGCTTGTCCTGCTCGAAAATGTACGCTTCAACAAGGGCGAAAAGAAAAACCTGGACGACACGGCGAAGAAATACGCGAAACTTTGCGATGTTTTCGTGATGGATGCTTTCGGGACGGCGCACCGTGCCGAGGGGTCGACGCACGGCGTCGCCAAGTTTGCGCCGGTAGCATGTGCCGGGCTGCTGCTTACGGAAGAGCTTGATGCACTTAACAAGGCGCTTGCCAACCCGAAGCGACCGATGGTCGCAATCGTCGGCGGTTCGAAAGTCTCAACCAAGCTCACAGTTCTGGAGTCCTTGTCGGAAAAGGTGGATCAGCTTGTGGTGGGCGGAGGCATCGCGAACACTTTTCTTGCTGCGACCGGAAAGAAAATTGGCAAATCACTTGCCGAGGCAGACCTGATTCCCATCGCGACGACCCTGATGGAGAAAATGTCCAAGCGTGGCGCCAGGATTCCGATCGCAGTCGATGTGGTTGTTGGCAAGAAATTTGACGCCAATGAGCCGGCGGTCCTGAAGAATGCCGAAAACGTCGCAGACGATGATATGATTTTCGACATTGGACCGAAGAGCGCCCAGGAACTGGAGATCG
>JAKBDW010000490.1:0-5465 GCA_021834245.1 Pseudomonadota bacterium | reverse complement strand
CCGCCCCCCGGACCCATGGGGCCACCACGCATCGGCGGTTCATCCGGCATTTTTACCCCTCGCTCTCTTGCGCGTTCCTGCATTTCGCGGTGATGTTGCAGACGAAACTGTTCGCGTTCTCGTGCGGTCCTGAGGCGGCGCATGTGCGCCCGATACTCGGAGCGCTCAGCCGGTGTCATCAGTTGATATCCGTAGATCTGATCGCGATCCCGTGTCTGCAGTTGGTCGCGATCTTGTGTTCGAAGTTGGTCACGATCTTGTGTCTGAAGCTGGTCACGATCCTGTGTCTGAAGCTGGTCACGGGTTTTCAGCTGATCCTGATCAGCCGCTATTGCCGCGGTGTTCGCGGTTAATAGTAGCGCGCCGCTTAGTACGCCGTAAATCAGATAGCGATTCATTTGAGTCTCCTTTTCGCATTGTTGTCATGATCAAGTGTCGATTCCTTATTTAACAAATCATGGCAACAATGACCTTGACATCAGTCAAAATAACCGCTCACTCTCTCTTAGGATCTGGAGGCCAAAGTTGCGCCGCACCGCGCACGCCGGAACTGTCGCCATGGACATTAGGCACAAGTAGCGTGCGCATTTCATCGTTGAAGATATGCCTGGCGATTTCCGCCCGACCTTCGTCATAAAGTCGTTTGATGTTCGAAAGACCGCCGCCTAGAACCACAACATCTGGATCAAGAATATTTATTACGCTGGCAAGTGCGCGTCCGAAGCGTCGCAGATAGCGCTGTAGCGCGATCTCGGAGAGTTTATCGCCGGCCTGCGCACGTCTTACAATTTCGCGCGCATCGATTTCAATGCGTGGCGCGAGATCCGCTTCAAGTACGTTTTTCCCGTTGTCGGCATCGATCTGTCCGGCGGAAGACGGCGCTGTCATCAAATCGGGCTTTGGGCCGCCGTCGGTTGCGGCAGCCGGTCCTATTGCCGCGTAATCGCGTTCCAGACCAGGCCCGGAAATCAGCGTTTCAACGCAGCCGCGGCGACCGCAGTAGCACTGGGGTCCATCAGCTTCGAGAGGATTATGACCCCACTCGCCGGCAATGTGCTGGCATCCTTCGAGCAATTGGCCATGAACCACGATCCCTCCGCCGACGCCAGTGCCGAGAATGACACCGAATACCACCGCGTAGCCGCGTCCTGCACCGTCTGTCGCCTCGCTAAGCGCAAAGCAGTTCGCGTCATTGGCGATACGAACTCGGCGATCAAGCAGTGATTCCAAGTCGGTAAGAATGGGCTGGCCATTGAGGCATACGGTATTCGAATTTTTAAGCAAGCCGGTGCGTGTAGATAGGGAACCCGGTGTGCCAATTCCAACCGGGCAGACCAAACCCGCGCGCTTTTCAAGATCGTCAACCAGGTCTTTAACATTCTGCAGAATGGCGCGATATCCTTGTCGTTGCGGCGTATCGCGACGCACGCGCGCCAGTAGGTTGCTGTTCTTGTCCATCAGCACGCCTTCGGTTTTGGTGCCACCAAGATCGATGCCGATGCGTAACGAGGTAGGAGAAAATTTGGACATAGGCAGGCTCTTCAGTTCGATTGCATCCCAGTTGCGAAAAGCCAGTTGGACCGCCAGTATCGATGGCGCCTACGAATATGGAAGGTCAAGCATGTCGCGGCGCGCGGCCAACCCGGGCAATCAGGGCGGGTTTTATCTTTAGCGCAGTCCTTGAATCCAGCGGCTGTATAGGACATCGGCTATCTTGTGGAGCAATCCGATGCGATGTTCAAGATTTTCCGTCATCTGCTCCAGACTCTGTATGGTAGCCGAGGGCGTAGCAATTTCATCTTTACCGATTCTTGCCCAGTCTTTCACCATCTTCTCAAGCATTTCCACATGACACTGGAGGCCGACGGCCTTGCCCATTACAAAGCCCTGGTTAGCGCAAGCCTGGCTGGCGAGAATACGGGTGGCGCCCTGCGGGATGGTGAAAGTCTCACCGTGCCAATGGAACACTTCCAGTTCTGGCGCCAGACCGTCAAGCCAGTCGCTCGTCGCGGCATTTTGACATTGTTGCACGGGGAGCCAACCGATTTCGCGTACCGGATTTGGCGCGACCGTCCCGCCCAAAGCCTTGCTTAGCAGCTGCCCGCCGAGGCAGTGTCCCAGAACCGGTACATCGGCGCTCATCGCCTGGCGCACCAGATTCAGTACCCGCGGAATCCATGGCAATGGATCATTAACGCTCATGGGGCCGCCCATCATTACAAGTCCCGAGGCATCGGCTATGCTGTCAGGTACGGGCTCGTTCTGGTCAATTCGGATTAGGTTGTAGGGGATGCTGTGACGGTCAAGAAAGTCGGCGAAATAGCCAGGTCCCTCACCGGGGGCGTGACGGAAAATGAGAACTTTTTTCATTTTGTTATTTTACCGCGACCTCAAGATAGAATTAAACAAGGATCCGGCGTGATTCGATTGACGGTTCTGCTTGCGGGGCTAATCTGCGCCGGAGTATCGGCGAGTATATGGGCTGTCGACAAGGTCTCGCTCTACGCCTTATTCAATAATAAGGCAATTGTTCTTGTCGATGGAGCGCATCGGTTACTGAGCACAGGTGAAGTTAGCCCGGAAGGCGTGAAACTCATCTCAGCCGATCCCGCGACCAATCAAGCAGTAGTTGAGTTTGACGGCAAGCGCCAGGAACTCAAGCTCAATGCGATTATCAGCCCAATTCAAAATACGCGGCACCCGACTGTAACGATCTATGCGGGCGCCAACGGGTTTTTCCGGGCACAGGGCTCGGTTAACGATTTTCCGGTGACATTCATCGTGGATACCGGCGCCAATGTGGTAGCCATGAATGCGTCTCTGGCGAAACAGATCGGTCTGGACTACCGCGACAGCGAAGCAAGCCTAGTGAAAACGGCCTCCGGTTTTGCCCGCGCCTACACAATAGAGCTGGATAAGGTAGCAATCGGGGGGATCGTGATCCGCAATGTCGAAGCCAGCGTTATCGACGGTCCACAACCGGATACGCCTTTGCTCGGCATGTCGTTTCTTGGGAACCTGGAAATGCAGCGTGACGGGGATCAAATGGAGTTGACGCAAAAATACTGAATCTGATGGCGGCTAGGGAGCCGGCCTGCGTCAGCAACCCAGTCGAGACGCGCCAAGGGCTGTCTGCAAGTTGCTGCAAAATCTGTCGGGCGACGAACAAGGCCGGCATTCAACAGATGCGCGGCAGCGGATCATCTTCAAGCTCATCCAGCATTCTTTCACCACCGAGACCGGTTTCCAGAATGACGTACGACTGCATTGGTTCAACGCGGCCGATGATCGCCGCCTGATCGCCTTGCGGTAGGTCGCGCCAGGCGGCGAGGGCCGCGTCGGCCTGTTCGCTCGCCACTACCGCCACGACGCGTCCTTCACAGGCCAGGTACATCGGGTCGTAACCCAGCAGTTCGCATACCGAGCGTACCGTGTCTCGTACCGGTATGGCCGATTCCCGCAAGCGGATTCCCAGGCCTGTGGCGTGGCTTATTTCGTGGGCAATCATTGCAAGTCCGCCGCGCGTGGGATCACGCATGAAACGCAGACCAGGAAATGAAAGCACGGCTCGGGTAAGTGGCAGCACGCTCGCAGCGTCGGAGCGCAAGTCGGCACGCAAGCCGAACTGCTCGCGCGCCAGCATAACCGCAATTCCGTGATCGCCGATCGGTCCGCTTACGAGAACGGTGTCGCCGCCGCGGATGGCGGACATGCCCAGCCTCAGATCGGGCGGGCGCACGCCGACACCGGTAGTGGCCAAATAAAGTCCGCCACCCTCCCCGCGACGCACAACTTTTGTGTCGCCGGCCACGACGCACACGTTGGATTCGCGCGCCGCGTTTGCCAGGCTGGCAATGACGCGTTGCAGTTGGGAAATTTCCAATCCTTCCTCGATAAATGCGTTGAGGGTGAGGTAAAGCGGCGTGGCGCCAGATACCGCGAGATCGTTCACCGTTCCGTGCACGGCGAGCGAGCCGATGTCCCCGCCCGGAAATTCCAATGGCTGTACCGTGAAGCCGTCGGTCGTGATTACGATTTCTCCGCTGTCGACCGGTACGGGCACGGCATCCGCCTCAATATTCAGCAGCGGATTGGAAAGGTGATGCGCAAACACCGCTTCTATGAGTTCCCGCATGTAGCGCCCGCCATTTCCGTGCGCCAATGTGATGTGTGTTTCGCTGAATTCGCCGGATTTCATGGTTTATGACTGAAGCGTCAACTGTGCCTGTAGTTCGATGATTTGTCCGAAACTGATTCCCGCGTCGTTACATGGGATTGACTGCGCAAGGTATACTGCGAAACCTTCCTCTTGCAACACGGCTATCGCGCCCTCGCTCAGGATCCGGTTCTGAAATACGCCGCCGCAAAGACCAACAGCGTCGACCTTGCGTTCCCGTCGTACGGCCACTGCCTGTTGGCGCAAGGCTTCCACCAAACTTGCGTGAAAGTCTGCGGCGCGCTGGGCGGGCGGCAGCGAAGCATCGAGCAAACGCGCCACCAATGGCGACCAGTCGATTTCCCACAAGCCGTCGGCCGAGCGCCGCAGCGGCAATGCGACGCTGTTCGCTTGCGCGGCACATGCGGCTTCGAGATACATCGGCCCCTGACCTTCGAAGCTGGCGTGATGGAGCAGTCCGGTCAACGAGGCAGCTGCGTCGAATAGCCTGCCCGCGGCGCTTGTCAGTGGAGCATTCGTGCCTTGCTGCCACGCTGAGTAGAGCAGTGTCGTATCTTGCGGACAGTCGGACCACGTGGTCCCCGTTTCCCAGCACAGGGCCGCCGCGCTGCGCCAAGGTTCGCGTGCGGCCCGCTCGCCTCCCGGCAGGCGGAACGGTCTGAGGCGAGCCGCACGCCGCCAGCAGCCTGGTCGTCCGAAAAGTGCCTCTCCGCCCCAAAGTGTTCCGTCTTCGCCATAGCCGACGCCATCCCATGTAAAGGTCAACCAGTTGTCGATTCCCGGAAATTCGCCGGCCAGTGCCGATGCATGTGCGCGGTGATGATAGACGCTGGTCACCGGCAGACCGCTGCGTTTTGCCCAGCGCGTACTGCCATAGCCTGGATGGGCATCACAGACAAGCGCAGCGGCTTTGACCTGATAGAGAGACTGCAGATCGTGAATCGTTTGCTCGAACACCGCTAGGCCACGCGGCGATTCTAGGTCGCCGATATGCGGCGAGATCACAACGCGTCCGTCCCAGGCTAGGGCTACGGTATTTTTCATGTGCCCGCCGAGGGCGAGCAGGGGTTCGTTGAGGTGAAATGGCAGATCGCGCTCGAGGGGTGCGCCCCCGCGGCCCAGACGCAGAGGGCGCGCGCGGCCGGCAATCGGGCGATATACGCAATCGTCGGCAGGGCGCTCAATCGGGCGATTGTGGTGCAGATACGCGTCCGCCACATGAGCGAGACGATTTTCCACATCGTGACGCTCAATCAAGACCGGCTCGCCGCTCAGGTTTGCGGAAGTC
>JAKBDW010000111.1:0-5476 GCA_021834245.1 Pseudomonadota bacterium | reverse complement strand
TGCCGTCTTGCTCAGTGCCTGCGGGGGTGGCGGATCCTCGCCAACTGCCACGGCTGCTACCTATGTCGCGGGTTCCAAACCACGCGCCGTGGCCATCGATGCCGCCGGCAACGCATGGATCGCCAACGCGGGTAACGGCACCAGCAGTATTGTCAGCGGGTACAGCAATATCACGCAGCTGAGTCCCACCGGTGCCGTAATCGGCACCTATCTTGCCGGTTCCTATCCGTATGCGATTGCCATTGATGCCTTGGGCAATGTGTGGGTGGCAAACGCGGGTAATGGGGTTGCCGGCACTGGAAGTCTCGAGAGCAATGTCACCGAGCTCAGTTCGAGCGGTGCATGGATTGGCACCTACGTCGCCGGAGCCTATCCCGAGGCCATCGCCATCGACGGCGCCGGCCATGTTTGGGTCGCCAACTGGGGCGACAGCAATGTGACCGAACTTGATTCGAGCGGGAGCTTTATCGGCACCTACGTCGCTGGAGCATACCCAGTGGCTATCGCTATGGATGCCTCGAATAATGTATGGGTCGCCAACCAGGGTAATGGCACCGCCGGCACGGGGGCGGGCGACAGCAATGTGACCGAACTTGATTCGAGCGGGAGCTTTATCGGCACCTACGTCGCCGGTAGCTATCCGCTGAAACTTGCCATCGACGCATCCGGCAATGTGTGGATACCCAATAGTGGCAATGGCAACCCGGGCACAGCGAGCGGAGACAGCAATATCACCGAACTCGATTCAAGCGGGAACGTTATCGGCACCTTCATCACCGGAGCCTATCCCGAGGCAATCGCCATTGACGGCGCCGGCAATGCTTGGGTCGCCAACTGGGGCAACGGCACTGCGGGTACGGCCGCCGGGGATAGCGACGTCACGGTGCTTACTCCGAACGGTGCCATGGCTGGCACGGTGGAGGCCGGCTCCTATCCGTATTCCATAGCCATCGATGGTTCCGGTGGCGTGTGGGTGACAAACCGCGGCGACTCGACAGCAGGGCCGGCGACGGGGCAAAGCAACGTCTCGAACCTGATGAATTACGGCGCGTCAGGTGTGGCGACGCCGCTGATCAGTCAGCCAAGGTAAGGACTGTCCGGACTCGAGCCCGGAGAAGCATGGCTCCGGTGTCGCTTGAGCGGCGCAAAATGTCTGCAGGCGACGACGTCTCGACGCACGGGGAAGAGTTTGCTGCCTTGTCAGCGAGTTGTACGCAAGCCCTTCAGATTCACGCCAGCGCAATAAGGATGTCATCACCTTCCACGCGCAGCATATAGGTGCGAAGGTTTTCCACGGCCGGTTCTTCCAGAACCTCACCCGTGCGCACGTTGAAACGGCTGCCGTGCAGGGGACATTTCACCAGCTCGCCCTTGAGCGATCCAGTGCAAAGCGATGCATCTTCGTGCGAACAGGTATCGTCCATCGCATAGAATTGGCCATCGACGTTTGCCAATAGGATCTTTTTTCCAGCCATCTCGATGCGCTGCATGCTGCCTGGCTTCAGTGCACGCGCCGAGGCCGCCTTGACGAAATTGCCACTCATGAAAATCTCCGTGCTCTCGCGGGAGCGGGATTATACCGCTCCGGCATGACTATCCAAGCGCGCTTCAGTGCAAGAACAGCGACAGCCCGCCGAACAGGATGATCCAGGCCACGACCCGGCGGAACAGATTCGCGTTGACGCGAAAGTGCAGATGATTGCTGAACCACAGGGTCAGCGCCAGAAAAGGGCCCGAGATAAGCATGAGGCGCGCGATTTCTGGCGTGAACGTGTGATTGACGAGGTAGCCGGCGGCACGCAGGGTGTTCAGCGAGAGAAAAAAGGCGAGAGCGTAGTTGCGCACAGTGGTCTTGTCATTGAACGTCCCAAGCAGCCGTGTCATGGCAATCGGGCCGCTGATGCCGAACAGCGCCTGCGACATGCCGGCCAGCGTATCGAGGACGCGGCCGGTGACCGGGTGAAAGCGCACGTGGCGCGGCGCCAGCAGCAGATAGATGCCGGCGAGCGTGATGGCGCCGGCGAGAAGGTAGTGAAAAACCCGCAGCGGTATGCGGTAGAAGAGGAAGAAACCGGCAATGGCGCCGAGTGCGGCAAACGCAACCATGCCTGCCAGGAAACTCATGCGCACGGTGCGCGGCGAGCGCGCGAGGCCGATGGCGCCGACCAGAATCTGCGGCAGCACCGAGTAGATCACCAGCGTCTTGGTGTCGTAAATCAGTGCCATCAGCGGGAGCATCATGATCGTGCCGGCAAGGCCGAAGACGATCTCGAAAGAATAGGTCAGCGCGCAAACGACGGTCAGTATGACTGGTGCAAGCATGGCGCTCACGGGAGCTCGCGCGTGAACCGATAGCTCAGGCGAAGCATACCCAGGTCGTGGCGATGTATTTGATGCCCTGTTGCAGCGTAACGCCGCGGTGATCGTGGGTCCAGAAAGGCGGAAACAGCAGCAGTTTGCCTTCCTGCGGTTTTATCTTGACTTCCTGGAACATGAATTCCGTCTCGCCACCAGGGCCGGGCACATCGTTAAGATACCAAATGGCGACCAGCTGTCGCTGACTGAATTCTCCCGGGCCGCCATCCACATGCCAGTGATAGTATTCGCCAGGTTGCGTGCGCTGCATGTTGTAGCCCATGTCCTTGAACGAATTGGCGGCAAAGAACGGAAAGCGCGCGGCCATGATGCGGACGTTCTCCATTAGCGAACGCACCAGTATGCCGTCAATGTCCTTCCAGTCGGGCCGGCCGCTGATGCGCAGGTCGGTGGATTTCTTGATGGACTGTTCGAGATCAGCACCCTGGCCGATACGCCCCGGATATTGCTGGCCGACATTGGCCTCGAAACGCCGGATCATCTCGCGGCACACATCGGGCGCAAGCGCGCCTTGAACTTCATAGATGAAGCTCAGGGGCTTTACTTCATTAATTACGGACATGACTGGTTCGCGATGACGGTGCAGGGCAGCGGGCGATTATCCCGGCCCAGGACGGTGGCGGTCAAATGCCGGCTGTCTCAGGTGGATGATTCCAGCAGCTCTTCGAAGCGCTGGTCGAATGCCTCCATGCGCATCTGCTGCGCTTCTTCGGAACTCGACATGAGCGCTGATTCCATCCAGCGGCCGCTTGCGCGATCAAGCGTGGCAAACCGATAGGCCTGCCCGACGCGAAACACCTTGGTTACTTCCTTTTCGGCGCGCGCGATGGCGTCGGCGCGTGTCAGAGGTGCTGCCTTTTGCGGGCGCTCGCCTGGTGAAGGTGCAGCGACGGTGGCGCCATCTTTGGTGTTGGTCTCGAAAAGCAGTTCGGTATTAAGCATTTCGCCGCCGGTGTCGATACGCACTGCACTGATACCCGCAAGGCGGCTGAGAATGTAGCCGGCCATCAGCATCGCGACCTTCGTGTTGCTGGCGCTTACCGCGGTGAGCAGCCGGTTGGCGGCAATCTGGCAGCGCTGCCTCTCGTCGGGATGTTCGATGAACTCCGGACCCATGCGCCACCCGCCATCCATGTCGCGGTCCATCTTGGCGAAAAATTCGCCCGCTTGATCCAGCATATCCTGCGGCACGTCAATGTCACGCGCGTTGTCGTCGATGATGACTTTGAGTTTCACGGTTATCCCTTTGGATACAGATGACGCAGCTTTGTGTGCTGCCGGTATTTTCGAAGTTTACAGGAGCCCGTGCTAGCGGGAAGTCCGCCGCAGCGCCTCAGGCGGAACGCGGCTCCAGCAGCTGCTCGATGCGCGGTGCGGCTTCGCTGCCGCAGGTGCGGTGTATATCCAGCATGGCCCGCGCCGTTGCCAACCAGCGCTCGCGGCCGGTATCTGCAAGTCGCTGCAGCTGATCGGTGTCGTGATTGCGCGCCCACTGCCGATAGGTATCGAGCGCCTCTGGATAGAGGTGGCGGCGCATTCCAGAAAAGGTCGCAAAGTGGAAGTGCAAAGAGGCCGCATTGTCGCCGGCCACAAGTCCGGGCAGCGTCGACAGGCTATCGGCGAGCAGGTCACGCACGGCACGCGCCATGATCTCGGCCTTGGAGTGAGAGACATCGATGAGCATCGCATTCCAATCGTTGCCGAGCAATTCACCGGCCATGCCTTCGCCGAGTTCATGGAGTACCATCGATTCGGTCTCGTGCTGCGTCATGCGCTCCAGCGCATTGGCCGGGTCGTCGTCAAATGGATAGTCGGCGAGCGCTTGGGCCATGGCCTCGTTCTTGCGGTTCCAGCGCCATTCCTCGACCTTTTCCCACAGGAAGCGGCGCACCGATTCCTGGCGCACGAAAATGTTCTGCTGTTGCAGCATGGCCGGCGGCGCATCCATATCGCGCGCGTATTCGCACGACGATGTATAGATAGTAAACCCCGCACGCTGTTCGGTGCGCGCCAGTGCGGCCAAAAAGAAATGGGGTTTGTTGAAGCGCCCGTAGCCGGCGCTGTAGACGTAACCGCGCGGTGCCAGTTCGTCATTGATCGACTTTGAATCGAAGGGATCCGCGATGCCGCGCTCGAGTGGGATCGGTTCATACGCCTGCGTTTCCAGCCCGTCCCACAGGCGCTCGCGCTCTTGCAGCCAGTTGCCCACCTCTTCTCTAGGTAGCTGGCCGGTCAGTGGGATGTCGTTTTCCCAGCGATAAAATTCCCGCATCTTGAGCAGGTAGATGCACACCGTGTAGTCACTGGCATGGCGTGCGTCAGAGATGTGGCAATTTTGCTGCACCGTACTCGCGAGCTTGCCGAGGTTCCACATGCGTTGCTCACAAAAATGTCGGGTTCTCGATGATTGAAGTATAGGCGCGAGGCACTGCTGGAGACCAGCAGATTTCTGCAAGGCCATTCGCAGCGGTTGCGAGCGTCGACGCGAGTTTTGCCATGCGATCCGCATGGCGCGGGCGCGATGATTGGATAACTGGCGTGAGACTGTTTCCAAGTCGTGCGACGCTCTGGCGTCGCAACATGCCAGTACTGTCTATGTGCCAATAAACCGCCGAATGCTGACAGTTAGTGTGGCAAATCCGCGTTTTGACGCAGGCCGAGTGCATCCATGGGGTGTATTTTGCGTGCCAGCGGTTGAAAACCGATGGCTGTTGAGTAATATAGCGCCCCGGCAGACGCCGGGTGGGTCGGCGTCTAAATCTTTTTGTAGCGGAGGGTCAGAAGTTTATGTCAAACGTTTATTACGACACGATCAAGTCGATGGAGAAGAGCGGCGTGGACGCGGAATACGTGAACGGCTGGGCCTGCGGCTTCCTGCACAACCCGAAACGCGAGGAGCAGCGCCTTAACGATGCCTACGATGCCGGCTACAACGACGGCACGGCGCAGAAGACCGACGGTTTCAAAGCTTGGATGAAGAAAAAGTAATACTTGATCGCTGATTGCCTGGGTTGGGCCACCTTTCAGTGGCCCACCCGGGTGCAGCTACTGCGACGCGCGCTCGGCCATCTGATACCACTTGCGTGCTTCGGCCTCATCC
>JAKBDW010000483.1:0-5481 GCA_021834245.1 Pseudomonadota bacterium | reverse complement strand
CGATGCCGACAGGGCCAAAGCCGCGTGCAAATACGACGCTGTAGATCTTGGCATGAAGGAAGAAACTATCACCCTGAAGGCCGGCGCCATAGCATTGGCTACGCCGAAGGCGGGGAGCTGCCGCGCCATGCGATGAATGCACGCGACATCGCATTGTCCGAAAAACACAACCCGGGACAGGATATCGTGGCCACTTGCGCTGCCTGTTGGCTCGGTGCCAAGGAAACTCATGAGCGGCTATCCGCGTCCGAACAGTTGCTTGTGGATACCAAGGAAGCGCTCAAGGAGGCGGGCCTCCATATGGATTACAAGGGGGAGGTCAACATCTCTCGACAACCCGGTTTCCATGGGTGGTGATGGTCGGAAATAACGCCAACGCAGTTGGTTGACCAGAAATCGACGTGGCCCATCCCGTCGTGAATCCTCCCGCCACCCTCCGGTGGCGGGAGCGAAAGGCGGGCTAATGGCCTTTGGCTACGAGAAACTTATAGCGGCCGTCTGCATGACTGCTTTCGATCAGGGTGTTGCCGGTTTGCTTGCTCCACGCCTGAACATCTTTTATCGCACCGGGGTCGGTCGCGATCATCTCAATGCGGTCACCGAGATTGATGCCGCCGATTGCCTTTGACAGCCGCAAAATCGGAAGTGGGCAATTCAGACCGCTGCAATCAAGACTGGTGGTATTCATCTGACGTCTCCTTGGTTTGTGCTGTGAAAAAATGCGGACGCTTGTCGGGTCCGCCTTTACCCGCTCCTGCCCATCACCGCGCGCTGATAGCGGTCAAGCAGTGCCGGATCCTCTATAGATCCATGATGGTGAACCTGGCGCCAGCGACCAGCATGCTCGCGGAAAATGCGGCTGGTGCGGATGGCCAGTTCAATCCGTGTATCTTCCAGATGGAAAAAGCCCCTTTCCCGACCAACTGCGTACAGCAGTTCGGGTGTCTCGTGCAGCGTATAATCATAAAACTCCACATACACTGTCGCTGGCCCATGGAATATGCGCGCGTATGTGTCGCGTATCGCCGGCCAGCCCCGACGCACACCCCCGAGGGGGTTATTCATGACGACTTCATCTGTACACAACCAGTTCTGTTCCATGGCAATCAGGTCGCGATGATTAAAGGCGCGATAGAACTCAACCAGAGCCTTCTGTCCGTTGCTTATAGCGCCACTCGTTTCGCCGCCGGTCACAGGGACTTGTATCGGACTAGTCATTAAGTTCTCCAGTCTTTGCGTTAATACCCATCAAAAACGTTCGTACATGTGCTTCTGCGGCAGCCCGAAGATCGTCATGGAGATAACCTGGATCGCGCACAACCGTGCGCATCAGACTGAGACCAAGCAGACCAGAAAAGAAATCGCGCGCAAAAAGTCTGGGGTTGCCCATTCTGAAACGACCTTCTCGCTGACCTTCCTCGACCTCATAAGCCACGTAATCAATGATGCGTTGGAAATGTTCCTCGACAAGCTGCGGGGCCCCCTCGTCCTGCTCTAATGCGGCATACAGGATAAGACGCAGCCATGCAGGCTCCTTCTCAGTTTGCTCGAGCACCCAAACGCAGATGCGTCGCAATATGTCCGCGACGTCATATTCGGGCGCGTAATAGAGGATCTGCTCGACTTCCGTAAAGTGCCTGCGGGCGCACAGTTCATCGAGAATGGCCGCGTAAAGTTCACGCTTCGTCGGGAAGTGTTGAAACACCAAAGCATCGCTCGTTCCCACGCCTTCGGCGATGTCCTTGACGCGAGTCGCACGAAAACCCTGATGGGCAAAAAGCTCAATGGCTTTCTGAACTATGAGATCGCGGCGTTGCGCGGCCGTCAGTCTTTGTCGGCGTTTCTTAGTCATAACTTACTTTGTAATGACTAAGTAACAGACTGTCAAGCGGCAGGTGGGGTCGTCGTGTTATGTTAAATCAACGGAAGATGCAATTCTCTAACAAATCAATCTATTAACAAGGAGTTTGGTCGTCACTGCGATCGCCGGCCGCGGTTAACTCTCGTCTCTGTCCTTGCGCGATGAGGCCTTTACCTTCGAGGGTACCGGCTCCTGAGGGTCGTCCTCATCCATGAGAATTTGATAGGCGGGTCCTTCAAGGTCATCGAACTGACCGGACTTGACCGCCCAAATCAGGGTGAACGCGTCAAATGCCACGAGAACGATAGCAATTGGAATAAGCAAAAAAACGATATCCATTTATTCTTCGACCTCAAAACAATCTCTCATGCGTCCATTCGACCGAATCCTTGCAGCAGCGTTCCCGACTTCAGTTCTCGACAAGACAAAACCGGGGCGTGTAATGCTACGCGCTTTGCGACCCGGCGTCTTTATCCGTTTGCCTATCAACCAAGCGCAGGGCGTTGAGAACCACCATTAGTGAGCTTGCTGACATGCCCAGCGCGGCGACCCAAGGGGGCACATATCCCATTGCAGCCGCAGGCACCGCCACGATGTTGTAGGCAACCGCCCGCGCGAAATTCTGTCGAATGATGCGCATTGTCTTGCGTGCCATGTGCACACCGATAAGTAGCACTTTAAGGTGGCCTGACAACAAAATCATATCCGCTGACGCAGCAGCAACCTGTGCTCCCCCACCCATGGCAATCGACACATGTGCGCCAGCCATCGCCGCCGCATCATTAATGCCATCACCCACCATCGCAACGCAGGCATTTTGCGCCTGCAAGCTGCGTACCCGTTCTAATTTGTCCTGCGGCCGCAAACCATAGGCGAAATCATCAATTCCCACCGCATCCGCCACGTAACTCGCCGCCTCCTTGTTGTCTCCGGTAAGCAGCAACACCGACTTGCCATCAGCCTTCAAGGCCGCCACCAGCTCTTTGGCATCTGCGCGAATCTCGTCGCCAACAACAAATGCGGCAAGCACCTCCTTTACCGTGGCCAACAAGACGACGGTATGTCCATGCTGGGTCAGCATCTCTAGTTGGCTCACCGTCGCAGCGCGACCCGTTAAATCGGCGACAAAACGGGGTGTGCCAATGAAGTACTGGGTGTCGCCAACGCGCCCTTGAAGACCAGCACCCGGCTCGTTCACTACATCGCTGGCCGACAATTTATGCCCAGTCGTCATCGCGCCCACCAGTGCGCGGCCCACGGGATGTTCAGAGTAACGTTCCAGAGCGGCCGCAATCTCCAGACACGCCCCCGCTTGCACCTGCGAAAAAGTATTAATCTGAATCAACTTGGGACGTCCGACGGTGAGCGTGCCGGTCTTGTCAAAGACAAAGTGCGTCACTTTGGCCAGCGTTTCGAGGGCGTGGCCGCGTGTGGTCAGCAAACCCCGCCGCGTCAGGCTGCCGGTTGCCGCAGTGATTGCAGTCGGCGTGGCAAGAGAAAGGGCGCAGGGGCAGGTGACAACCAGTACCGCAATAAGTATCGGCAACCAGCTATTTGGCGCGGCATGCCACCAATACAGAGTGACGATGGCAGCGAGCAGAAGTACACCCGACACGAACCAGGATGCAGCACGATCCGCAAAGCGCGCGACATCAGGTTTTTCACTTTGTGCACGATCGAGAAGCCGCAACATGCCAGACAAGATCATGTCGGCGCCAACTTTTTCCACGTCCATCTGCAGCGGGCTTTCGATATTGATGCTTCCACCGACTAGCCCGGCACCGGCCTGCTTCCCAATTGGAAGGCTCTCGCCGCTCAATAAAGACTCGTCTACGGTGCTTTTCCCGGCAACCACGCGGCCATCTGCCGGTATTGTATCGCCCGGACGAACCAAGACCCGGTCACCGGTGGCCAGCTCGGACACCGGTACCGACTCTTCCCGCCAGCCTTCGCCCTCGGCCACCATCCTGGTAGCCATTGCAGGTACAAGGTGTACCAGTGCCTCAGAAGACTCTGCTGCGCGCTTGCGCGCGTTGAGCTCAAAATAGCGGCCAGCCAAAAGAAAGAAGACAAACATGACGACCGAGTCGTAATAGACTTCGCCGCGTCCAGTCACAGTCGCCCACACGCTGCCGCCAAACGCGATCGCAATGCCCAAAGAGACCGGCACATCCATACCAGCGCGCCCATGCATCAGATCTCGCCAGGCTGAACGGAAAAATACCTGCGCAGAATAAAGCAGGACAGGCAATGTCAGCAGTAGACTTATCCAGCGAAAAAAGCTCTTGTATCGCAAACTGATGCCGTGCACCGCACCAACATAGAGAGCAACCGCCAGTACCATTACTTGCATGCCGAAGGCGGCCGCCACGCCCAGGCGACGCAGGCGGTCCCTGCGTTCTGCCTCAAGCAACCGTTGCGCGTGGTCCGGGTTGTAAGGATGTGCGCGGTAGCCAATATGGCTGACCGCAACCAGGATTTCGCTCAATTTAATGCGCGTATTGTCCCAGCGAACTCGTGCACGGTGGGTAGCATAATTCACCTGAACAGACAGCACGCCCGGAAGTCTGGCAATGTGCCGCTCGTTCAGCCAAACACAAGCGGCGCATGTTATGCCCTCGAGAATCAGCGCAGCATCGCGGATTTCAGCGGTTTCAGCGCGCACGAAGCTGTGTTGCACTTTTGGATCATCGTAGACCAGGATTTGGCGCAGGAACGCAGGTACCGCCTCCTGGCCCGTAACGGCCTTCTCAGTTCTGAAACGGTAATAATCTCCGAGGCCACCCTCGATAATAGCCCGCGCCACAGCCTCACAGCCCGGACAACACATTTGCCGCGCCAAACCGTCGATATTGACGCTGAATTGTGACCCAAATGGTACGGGTAAGCCGCAATGAAAGCAGGGCTGCGGATGATTGCTAGCGTCGATCGCCAGAGAATTTGCGCTCATGAATTACATGTACCTGGTATTCGCGCCGGATCTGCTAAATGTCCGACCAAGCGGTTAGATCGGAATCCATCCCGGGTCATCCAAATAGCTGCGGCAAGTTCAACTCTGTGTCATACTTATTGCACTTATTCTAGTACTAGACGCTAGGCGTGCTTTCGGGGCGCGAGGTCGTCGATTTGATTCGCTATGTCTACCGATCCTACGATTCCTCCATTTGATTCGGCAAAATTCAAACTCGCATGTCGCGATTGTACGCTGTTCGAGCTTTGCCTGCCGGTGGGTATCGACGACAGTGATCTCGACCTGCTTGAACGAATTATCAAACGTCGCCGGCCTGTCCAGCGAGGCGAATACCTCTTCCAGATGGGTCAGCGCTTCGAGTCGATCTATGCTGTCCGCTCCGGTTCCGTCAAAACCTACACTCTGACTGAGGATGGCCGTGAACAGGTGACGGGTTTTCATTTGCCGGGAGAACTCGTTGGACTCGATGCAATCAGCCGCGACCAGCACACTTGTACAGCCAAGGCATTGGAGACCACCAGTGTCTGCGAAGTTCCTTACGTCCAGCTTGAAGGTCTTTGGACCGCGATCCCCAGTCTGCCGCGTCAGCTTGTGCGTATCATGAGCAAGGAAGTGTTGCACGATCAGACCTTGATGATGCTGCTCGGCA
>JAKBDW010000064.1:0-5485 GCA_021834245.1 Pseudomonadota bacterium | reverse complement strand
GGCCTTGTCGTCATGCTACCGGGGTTCTAAAGCCGCTTGCGGCGCCGGAGCCGCGGAATTCGGGCTATGACCCGCTTGTCGTGGAAAGAACCGGTATTTTGCGCCATCAGCCCGTTATTCTGTGAATAATAGATTTCGACCTGAGGACACACAACCGCCAGCCGCCGTGTCGTCAGCCGATTGCACAGGCGAGCTCTTCGATCTTCCACTTCCGTCAATTAACGTATGAGCCAGCATTTGGATGACACCGCGGAACCCGCTAATTGGACACGCAATGCCCTTATAGGTTGCTGGCTGACCGGGCGGGAATCGGCGGATTAGCGCTGTCCACTGTTGCTTACTGCCGCCGCCAGGCGATCAAGAGCGCGCCCCGGAAGCAGGCGGCGAGCCAGGGCAAAAAAGTGGGAAGGAACTGTGACCGGGTAACGAATTTTGGGGCGGCGCGCGTCCAGCGCATGTCCGACTTTGCGCGCAACCGCTTGCGGCGGGAGGGTAAACGGCAGCGGCTTATTTCCGCCCAGACGCCGTTCAACACGGGTGTAGTAATCGCGATGGGCGCTGTGCGTGCGGTCAATATGGCGCAAGTAGGCTCGGTAGGCGTTGTCCCGGAAGCGGCTGGTAATCGGCCCTGGTTCGACCAGCGAGATGTGGATATTGGTGCCCCCCAGCTCCAGACGCATAGTGTCACTGAGTGCCTCCAGCGCAAATTTGGTGGCGCTATATGCGCCACGGTAGGCGAGACAGACGATGCCCAGCAGTGAACTTATCTGAACGATACGTCCGCCGCCTTGAGCGCGAAAGACCGGGATAAGCTGGTTGGTCAGCTCCTGCGTGCCAAAAAGGTTGGTTTCGAACTGCCGCCGCAAGGCCTCGCGCGTGAGGTCCTCGACCGCGCCGGGTTGCCCATAGGCGCCGTTATTTACCAGGGCATAGACCTTGCCGCCAGTTCGATCGAGTATTTCGGCGACAGCGCTGCGGATTGACTCGGACGAGTCGAGATCGAGCTGAACACTTTCGAGGCCGGCAGTCTGGACCAGCGATAGATCTTCTGCGCGGCGCACGCTGGCGATTACGCGATAGCCTTGTTGATGCAGGTAGAGGGCTGTAGCTTGACCGATACCAGACGAGCAGCCGGTGATGAGCACCGCCTTTTGGTCGTGTTTCATCTCCACCCTCTCCTCGATGACAGCGTGCCGCGCGCAGCATAACTGAACGCTGGCATGCTGGTAAGTCCGCAGGCGCGACTTCCAGTCCTGCGGTGATGCGGGCATTATAGTCCGCAGCCTCTCCGGGATTTCCTCAGAAATGAATGAAGCGAAATTGCTGCTGACCCGGTCCGCCATGTCGGTATTGCGACCGCTGCTGCCTCCCGGGTTGACGCCAGAGCTGACCAGTGACACCCAGGAGAGGGGCGCTGCAGTGTATGTGCTTCGGGCCGAGGAATGCCAAAGCTTCATTTCCGAGGGGTCGCATTCGGATTACGTGATTATTCTTTGGCTGGATGGCGCCCAGGCGCCGGACGCACAGATCCTATCCCATCCCAGGGTAGTCGGTGCCTTAAGCCCTGCCGCGCCGGCGGCTACCGTATATACCACGATCAAATCGGCGCTGGCGCTGCTGCGCGATTCCGCCGGCGACCGGGGAAATGCGATGCTCGAAAAGATGCTCGACATCGGTCGCGCCCTGGCCGCCGAGAAGGATCTCGATAGGTTGCTAGGACTAATTCTCGGGCATGCGCGCAGCCTGACTGGCGCCGACGGGGCGTCGATCTATACCCGGGATCCGAGCGGCGCGCTTCACTTTCGGTTGTGGCAGAACGCATCCCGAGCCGGCGACATGGATCCGCAAAAAAGTCCGGCGGGAGACAACAGTATCGCCGGCTATGTCGCGCGCACCGGCCAGGTTGTGCGCATCGAAGACGCCTATGTCATCGACGAGGATGCGCCTTACCGTTTCAACCCCGCCCTGGACCGTGCTATTAATTACCGCACGCGTTCCCTGCTCACGCTGCCGCTGACCAGCAAGGCAGGCGATGTTGTCGGCGTATTGCAGCTTATTAACCGAAAGCGGCAGGCGGATGCGGTATTGCGCGCAGACAGTGATTTTGCCAGCCAGGTTCTGTCCTTCGACGACCGCAGCTGTCAGGTAGCGCTGGCGTTGGCCGGTCAGGCCGGAGTAGCGCTCGAAAACAGCCTGCTGTATGCGGATATAGAGCGTCTGTTCGAAGGGTTTATCATGGCATCGGTACAGGCCATTGAGGCGCGTGATCCTACCACGGCCGGGCATTCCTTCCGGGTTGCCGAATTTACCGAAAAGCTTGCGCTGGCTGTGGACCGTTGCGACTTGCGCCCTCTGCGCGATGTGACATTCACCCGCGAACAGTTGCGTGAAATCCGTTACGCGGCATTGTTGCACGACTTTGGCAAGGTGGGCGTCCGCGAACACGTTCTGGTGAAAGCCAAAAAGCTCTATCCTCTGCAGCTGGATCTGTTGCGTCAGCGATTCAGGCACGCTGGTACAAGCGGCGCAGAGGCTGCTTATCGGGAGTTGCTGGATCTTGCCCGGCGCGAAGGTTGGGATGCTGATCGTCTGCAAGAAGGCCGGCGCGAAGTCGAAGGGCAGATCTCTCAGCAGCGTGCGCGGCTTGAGCACTACCTTAGTATCGTTCTAAGGGCAAACGAACCCTCGGTGACATACATCGACGTTGCGGGTGAATTGCGGGAAGTGCTTGAGTACCGTTTTCCCGACGGCGAGCAAGCAGAGTCTCTGCTTAGTATCCATGACTTCGCCAATCTGACGCTGCCCAAGGGCAACCTGGGGCCGGAAGAGCGTGCCCAGATCGAATCGCACGTGAGTCACACTTTCCAGTTCCTGAGCTTGATTCCTTGGACACGCGATCTTGCAGCGTTGCCGGCGATCGCCTATGCGCACCACGAGAAACTCGATGGCAGCGGTTATCCGCGCCGCCTGTGTCGAGAGGAAATTCCGGTCCAGGCGCGAATGATGACGATTTCGGATGTCTATGATGCGCTGACCGCCCCCGACCGTCCGTACAAGCAGGCAATCAGTGCGGATCATGCGCTCGACATCCTTGGAATGGAGGCGCGCAACGGCAAGATTGACGCGGACTTACTGCGGGTCTTTGTCGAGGCAGGCTGTTATCTTCCGGTAGTTGGCCGGCATTGAACGCACGGACCGGCACCTCAAGCGCAGGCGTGGCTGCAGCGAATTCTAAGAATTCGGCGGCTCGGTCGGCGCGCGCGGGATCCAAGGCGGCCTAATGCGGTTCCAGCTTGGCCAGTTCCTCGAGCAGGGCCAGAACCAGCGTCTGCCCCTGGGGTGACATGCCCTTGGTGAGCTTGTCAGCTTCGCGTTCGCCAGAGATCAGTGGGTGCATTACGGCTGACAGTCGCGCCATGTCGCCGCCGGAGCGGAGCATCGTTTCTGCCATGGCCGCAAGCATCTGCATGGCCTGGACATCGCCGCGGCTCACAGCATGCACCATGGCGGCGAGGGCAGGGGCCGCCAATGTCGGGTCGGGCTTGGCGTTCAGATCCGGCAGGGTCGACGGATCCTGCAAGCCGCGCAGGATGGCCCGCACAATCACCTGGTCCTCTTCGTCCAGACTACGCAACAGGCTTGTCTCGCGTTGGCCCTTGAGGATTTGACGGATGGCTGCCACCAGTTCGGTCCAGCCATTGGCCACGGCTGTTTCCAGGATGGAGTCGAGGTCCGGCACCCGCTCCCGGTTCTGGCAAGCCATGACGACGCGGTGAATCAGCCCGGCGTGAGATTGGAGGATCTGCTGGTTCTTGTCAGGCATGGAAGCCATCGCACGGTTCCTCTGGGGTTTTTGCCAAATATAACGGCCCGCTTCGCGGAAGGAAACAGCTGCTGCGAATCGCCCGTGCCGGTTTGCCGGCAATGGTTTAAAATAGGTGAGTTTGCGTTCCGGTCCTATCGGGCCGACTGGCACCCTTCGCGAAACCTGTGCGGATGGGCGCAGGAAATTGTGAGGGAGACAGTTGCGGATGAAAGACAAGTTGCGCGCGGGTGTGGTGGGCGTCGGTTACCTGGGCAAGTTTCACGCGCGCATCTACGCGTCTATGCCGGATGTGGTGCTGTCCGGTGTGGTCGATGTGGACGAAGCTGCCGCGAAGTCAGTCGCTGCCCAATATGGTTGTAATGCCTATACCCGGGCCGAAGACCTCCTGGGGAAGGTCGATGCCGTGAGCATCGTCGTTCCTACCGTGCACCACCTTGCCGTGGCGCGTCCGTTTCTGGAAAGCGGCGTGCACATGCTTATGGAAAAGCCCCTCGCTCCCAGTTTCGAGGAGGCGCTTGCGCTGGTGGAACTGGCGGAAAAATGCAAAGTACTCTTTCAAGTGGGACATCTGGAGCGGTTCAATGCGGGGGTTATGGCGCTCGCTGAGCGCGTGCACGAACCGCGCTTCATTGAAGTACATCGTCTCGGCGGTTTCGTCGAACGCGCCACCGACGTGGATGTCGTGACCGATCTGATGATTCACGACATTGATATTGTGATGTCGCTGGTGAAATCGCCAATCCGCGACATTGCGGCGACCGGGCTGCCAGTATTAACGGAGCACGTAGACATTGCCAATGCGCGTATCGAATTTGCCAATGGTGCTGTGGCCAATGTGACTGCCAGTCGCGTTTCCAACAAGAAGCAGCGGCGCATTCGCGTGTTTGGCCACAACGGCTACTATGCCCTCAACTACATCGACCAGCAGATCGAAGTGGCACGTGCTTTGCCGGGGCCGCCTGGTGCGCGCGCCGAGATCGCAACTGAGCGCGTAGAAATAGAGCCGCGACAGCCGCTGGATGCCGAGCTCGAACATTTCGTCAAATCGGTGCAAACCGGGGAGGCGCCGCTGGTCGGCGGTCGTACCGCCCTTGAGGCATTAAAAGTGGCACTTATGGTCAAGGAGAAAATCGCGTCATGCCAGAAGCAGTAATTCCCGTTCCATTTCTCGATCTTACCGCGCAATTCAAGGAGCTGGAAAGCGAGTGGTTGGAGGCGATTCGCGCTACCGGTGCCAAGGGCAGCTTTATCCTGGGACCACAGATAACAGCTTTCGAGCGCGAATTTGCCGATCACGTGGGCGTCAAACACGCCATTGCGGTGGCTAATGGAACCGACTCCCTGATTCTCTCGCTGCGTGCACTCAATATCGGTCCAGGCGATGAGGTGATTACTACTCCATTTACATTTTTCGCGTCCGCCGAGGCGATCGATTCTGTCGGTGCGACACCGGTATTTGCCGATATTCTTGCGGACACTTTTACGCTTGACCCCGCCAGTGTGCGTGATCGGATAGGTCCCAAGACACGGGCAATTCTGCCGGTCCACATTTTCGGACACGCGGTGGAGATGGAAGAAATCATGGCGCTGGCACGCAAGCACAATCTTGCCGTGATCGAAGACTGCGCACAGTCATTTGGGGCAAAGACTGCAGGCGGG
>JAKBDW010000042.1:0-5492 GCA_021834245.1 Pseudomonadota bacterium | reverse complement strand
GGTTTCGATGTCCGCTTCAAAAACGACGTAACGGGAGCAGCCGCTTACCCGCCTGCGATGCTGCTGAAGATTATCCTGTTCGCTTATTCTCAGGGCATCGTCAGCAGCCGCAACATCGAGCGCGCCTGTCGCGAACACGTTATTTTCATCGCCTTGTCAGGAGACAGCCAGCCGCACTTCGCTACCATCGCCGGATTCGTATCCACGCTGGGCGACGACATCGCTCGCCTCTTTACCCAGATACTTTTCATCTGCAACAAGCAAGGCTTGATAGGCCGCGAGATGTTCGCTATCGACATCGCGAAGCAGATCAACGCGCCAGCGAACCCGACCTGCAAGCAAAAGAAACTCAGCGCATCGCCCGCCTGCGAAACAATTCGGCCATTTCGGAATAAATACCACGTGGTATTTGCACTCCCATTTGCTATGGCTTAGGCTTTCATTGTCGTCCATCTCGATTCTCCTTTCTACGTGTACTTGGCAGCTCACGTTTGGAGTTTCGCTGATGCACTCCCGTATATGTCAAACTTTTACTACCTCCCCGGCATAGCCGGGGGATTTTCTGTCATGGGTTAACGGTGAAAGAGCCGCCTCTTGAAATCACGCAAGGTCATAGCGACCCAGGTTCATCACCTTGTTCCATGCCGCCACAAAGTCATGCACGAACGCCTGCTGCGAATCGCTACATGCATAGACTTCCGCAAGCGCCCGGAGTTGGGAATTCGAACCGAAGACGAGATCAACGATGGTACCCGTCCACTTGAGCTCGCCCGTCGCCCGATCGTGTCCCTCCAGCACGCCTTCGGCTGTGGCGGATTTCTGCCATGTGGTCTTCATGTCGAGCAGGTTCACGAAGAAATCATTGGTCAGCGCCTCCGGCCGTTTGGTAAAGACGCCGTGCTGGGTCTGCCCGACGTTCGCATTCAGGGCACGCAGGCCGCCGATCAGGACCGTCATCTCTGGAGCGGTCAGCGTCAGCAGCTGCGCCTTGTCCAACAGCAGCTCGGCCGCCGATCCTTCGAGTCCCTTGCGGGCGTAATTGCGGAAGCCGTCCGCGATCGGCTCCAGCACAGCGAAGGAGTCCACATCGGTCTGCTCCTGCGAGGCATCCATACGACCTGGGGTGAAGGGAACAGTTACGTTTTGGCCTTCCTTCTGAATAGCTGCCTCGACGGCCGCGCAGCCGCCCAGAACGATCAGGTCGGCAAGCGAAACTTTCTTGCCGTCGGACTGGGCGCTGTTGAACGCGCCCTGGATGCCTTCCAGCGTCTTGAGCACCTTCGCCAGTTGGGCAGGCTGATTGGCTTCCCAATCTTTCTGCGGCGCCAGGCGAATGCGTGCCCCGTTCGCTCCACCGCGCATGTCGCTGCCGCGGAATGTGGAAGCAGACGCCCAAGCCGTGGTGACCAGTTGGGAAATGGAAAGACCGGATGCGAGGATATTGGCCTTCATGTTGGTAATGTCCTGCTCGTCGATTAATGCATGATTGACGAAAGGGATGGGGTCTTGCCAGAGGAGTTCTTCCGCCGGCACCTCCGGGCCGAGGTAACGTGCGAGAGGACCCATGTCGCGATGCGTCAGCTTGAACCAGGCCCGGGCAAATGCGTCTGCGAACAGATCCGGATTTTCGTGGAAGCTCCTCGAAATTTTTTCGTAGTCAGGGTCAAATCGCAATGCGAGGTCTGTGGTCAGCATGGCCGGCGTGTGACGCTTCGACGGGTCGTGGGCATCCGGCACAGAACCTGCGCCCGCGCCCCCCCTAGGCTGCCATTGGTGGGCACCGGCCGGACTCTTAGTCAACTCCCATTCGTAGCCGAACAGGTTCCAGAAGAAGTTGTTGCTCCACTTCGTCGGCGTGCTGGTCCAGGTGACTTCCAGGCCGCTGGAGATCGTGTCGCCGCCTTTGCCTGTGCCAAAGCTGCTCTTCCAGCCCAGGCCTTGTTCCTCGATGCCGGCAGCTTCCGGCACAGAACCCACCAGTGTCGCATCGCCGGCGCCATGGGTCTTGCCGAAGGTGTGACCGCCGGCGATGAGCGCAACCGTCTCTTCGTCGTTCATCGCCATGCGGGCAAAGGTCTCGCGGATATCCCGCGCGGCAGCGAGCGGATCGGGGTTGCCGTTCGGGCCTTCCGGGTTCACGTAGATCAGGCCCATTTGCACCGCGGCGAGCGGATTTTCCAAGTTGCGGTCGCCGCTATAGCGTTCGTCTGCCAGCCACTTGCCCTCGGCTCCCCAGTAGATGTCTTCTTCCGGCTCCCAGATGTCCTCGCGCCCGCCTGCGAAACCGAAGGTCTTGAATCCCATCGACTCCAGAGCAACGTTGCCAGTGAGAATAATCAGGTCGGCCCACGAGATTTTTCGGCCATACTTCTGTTTGATCGGCCAGATCAAGCGGCGTGCCTTGTCGAGATTTACATTGTCGGGCCAGCTGTTTAGGGGGGCAAAGCGTTGGTTGCCGTGCCCTGCGCCGCCGCGACCGTCGCTGGTACGGTAAGTGCCGGCGCTATGCCATGCCATGCGAACGAATAGAGGTCCGTAGTGGCCGAAGTCCGCCGGCCACCAGTCCTGTGAGTTGGTCATCAGCGCCAAGAGATCCTTCTTCACAGCATTCAGGTCGAGGCTCTTGAACTCCTCGGCATAGTTGAATTCCTCGCCCATGGGGTCGGACTTGGAAGAGTGCTGGTGCAGGATATTAAGCCTCAGCTGATTGGGCCACCAGTCTGCATTCGACTGCGATCCTGCGACTGCGTTAGTGCGGGCGATACCCGAGAATGGGCATTTTTGCTCGGTTGACATGATTATCTCCTTTGGTTGTTTGAAATAAACTATTTGTGCCCAAAGTGACTGCATGGCAGTCAAATTGAGCACTTTTCAAATTAGAATCAAAGTTAGTCAAAACGGTCTAGATCCATCACCTTTGACCATGCTTTAACAAAGTCACGCACAAACTTCTCTCGTGCATCGTCAGATGCATAGACTTCTGCGACAGCGCGTAGTTCGGAGTTCGACCCGAAAATCAGATCGACGGGTGTAGCCGTCCATTTGAGCTTACCCGTCGCGCGATCACGCCCCTCATAAACCCCCTCGGATTTGGATGACTTCACCCAATTCGTGGACATATCCAGCAGGTTCACGAAGAAGTCGTTGCTTAACGTCCCGGGCCTGTCGGTGAATACCCCAGTTGCAGATTGTTCGGTATTTGCATTGAGGGCACGCATACCGCCCACCAGAACGGTCATTTCAGGAACCGTCAGGGTCAAGAGGTTCGCACGATCAACCAGCATTTCCGTCGGCGAGAGACGATTGTGCTTGCCGTAATAATCGCGGAAGCCGTCTGCGGTAGGTTCGAGCACAGCGAATGAATTCACATCAGTCTGCTCTTGCGATGCATCCACACGTCCCGGCGTGAAAGGAACCTTGACGTCATACCCGGCCTTCTTTGCGGCCTGCTCAACTGCTGCAGTTCCGCCAAGAACGATAAGATCGGCGAGCGATACCTTCTTGCCGTCTGATTGTGCGCTGTCGAAGTCTTTTTGAATGCCCTCCAGGCGCTTCAGCACCTTCGCCACCTCACTTGGATCATTGACAGCCCAATGTGTCTGCGGTTCGAGGCGAATGCGTGCCCCGTTCGCTCCTCCGCGGAAGTCAGTGCCGCGGAAGGTGGCGGCAGACGCCCAGGCAGTCTTGACAAGTTCGGGAACGGTCAAGCCTGAGGCAAGGATCTTGGATTTTAGCTGACCAATATCCGCTGCGTTAATCAGGACATGATCGGCGGCGGGAAGCGGATCTTGCCACAGAAACACGTCCTTCGGAACGTCTGCGCCAAGGTAACGTGAGCGCGGTCCCATATCGCGGTGCGTCAGCTTGAACCAAGCCTTGGCAAAGGCGAGCTCAAATTCCTCAGGGTGATCATGGAAGCGCTTTGAAATCTTGCTGTAGACCGGGTCAAACTTCAGCGCAAGGTCCGTAGTGAACATCATCGGCGCATGGCGCTTCGACGGATCGTGCGCATCAGGCACGAGGTCTGCGGCACTCTTGTCGCTGGGCATCCACTGGATAGCCCCTGCGGGGCTCTTCGTCTGAACCCAATCATAAGCGAACAGATTGTCAAAGTATTGCGTGGTCCAGGCAATCGGGTTGACAGACCATGCGCCTTCCAGACCGCTGGAGATGGTGTCCTCAGCATTGCCTTTGCCGCACTTGTTTTCCCAGCCAAGACCTTGCTGCTCAATGTCGGCTGCTGCGGGTGCGGGTCCCAGACATTTGGACGGGTCGTGGGCGCCATGGGCTTTACCGAACGTATGCCCACCGGCGATCAGGGCAACGGTCTCTTCATCGTTCATTGCCATACGACCGAACGCCTCGCGAATATCCTTTGCTGCCGCGAGCGGATCAGGGTTTCCGTTCGGCCCTTCTGGATTCACATAGATCAGGCCCATCTGCACTGCGGCAAGCGGTTTTTGCAGCTGTCCGTCAGCACTGTGACGCTTGTCGTCTAGCCATTTGGCCTCAGGGCCCCAGTAGACCAGGTCTGGCTCCCAATCGTCCGTCCGGCCACCGGCAAATCCGATGGTCTTGAATCCCATGGAGTCCATCGCGACAGTGCCCGTCAATACCATCAGGTCGCCCCATGAAATCTTGCTGCCATATTTCTGCTTGATCGGCCACAGCAAGCGCCGCGCCTTGTCCAGGTTGACGTTATCAGGCCAGCTGTTTAGCGGCTCGAATCGCTGATCAGCTCCGTCGGCGCCGCCCCGTCCGTCACCCATGCGGTAGGTGCCTGCACCATGCCACGCCATCCGTACGAAAAATGGCCCATAGTTCCCATAATCTGCGGGCCACCAAGGCTGCGAAGTGGTTAACACCTTCTTGATGTCATTCTTTACGGCAGCAAGGTCGAGAGTTTTGAACTCAGCGGCATAGTTGAAATTGCCGCCATAAGGATTGGACTCAGCGGCATGCTGACGCAAAGGACTGAGGTCCAGCTTGTCAGGCCACCAGAATTGGCTCGACATCGGTTGGCCCTGAGCATAAACAAGACTTGATGTCACGACCGGTGACATAGCTACTGTTAAAGCAGCAAGCAATAACGGTAATGTTTTTTTATTCATTTTGGTTTTCTCCTTAAAAGTAGGGATAAAAATGGCTGCCACATGGCTGAACCACAACCATAATATAAATAGGCGTATTCGATAAATCTAATTGAATTGTCAAAACAATGTGATTTATTATACAAATCACATCAGATTGGACTAACCTTAAGAAATCACTTGTTTTATTGATCTGAATTTCCGCTTTATCCCTTCCGATTTGTGAAGTCATTTGGTCGCGGTAGGGACGACGGTTACCCGCCGCCCCTACCGCGACCGATCAGGTGATTCATCGCGTATTCAAAAGTGCCGGGCAGCAACTGCCGTTGAAGATCAACCGCCAGAAATCTCGGGCTGGTATCGATGTGTTTATAGCGCGCCATTTGTCTCACCAAGATAGCA
>JAKBDW010000150.1:0-5503 GCA_021834245.1 Pseudomonadota bacterium | reverse complement strand
CCGTGCGCGCGACGTGGCCTGCTTGGCCTTGGAGGCATTGGCCGAGAAGCGCGCCACGAAGGCTTTCAGCTCGGCGACCTTCTCCTTGGCCTTCGCGTTGTCGGCCGACTGCTGCTCGCGCGCCTGAGTGGAAGCCAGCATGTAATCGTTGTAGTTGCCCGGGTACACGGTGATCTTGCCGTAGTCCAGGTCGGCCATGTGCGTGCACACGCTGTTCAAAAAGTGGCGGTCGTGCGAGATGATCACCATCGTCGAATTGCGCGCATTGAGGATATCTTCCAGCCAGCGGATGGTGTTGATGTCCAAGTTGTTGGTGGGTTCGTCCAGCAGCAGGATATCCGGATTGGAGAAAAGCGCCTGCGCCAGCAGCACGCGCAGCTTGAAGCCGGGCGCCACTGCGCTCATGTTGCCCTGGTGCAATTCGATGGCGATGCCCAGACCCAGCAGCAATTCACCTGCACGCGCTTCGGCGGTGTAACCGTCGTATTCGGCAAAGGTCGCTTCCAGGTCGGCGGCGCGCATGTAGTCTTCTTCGCTCGCATCCGGGTTGGCGTAGATTGCATCGCGCTCGCTCATCGCCTCCCACATCTCGGTGTGGCCCATCATCACCACATCCAGCACCCGCTTGTCCTCGTAAGCGAACTGGTCCTGGCGCAGCTTGCCGAGACGTTCGTTCTTGTCCAGCATGACTTCGCCGGAGCTTTGCTCCAGGTCGCCGCCCAGGATCTTCATGAACGTGGATTTGCCGCAACCGTTGGCGCCGATCAGGCCGTAGCGGTTGCCGTCGCCGAACTTGACGGAGACGTTCTCGAACAACGGCTTGGCGCCGAACTGCATGGTGATATTTGCTGTGGATAACATGGGACTGCCTTATTTTCGAAGGCGCGCATTCTACCACTGACGGGAGGGAGGCTGACCTTTGGGTTTATGCCGGGGAAGAAGGGTAGTCGGGTAAGGTGGGCACGCCTTTGTGCCCAAGTGGTAAATCAACCTCGCGCATCTACCGCGTGGGCATAATTGCCCATCCTACAAACTGTCGAAGGATGGGGTTACTGGTAAACTAGCAACAAGGAGGTAACACATGCCAACCATCAGCCAGTTCTTCGGAATCATCATCCAGATGTTCTGGCGTGAGCATGCACCGCCTCACTTTCATGCCATGTATGGCGAGTATGAAGCCTTGATCGACATTCGCACATTGGAAATCATCAGAGGTAACCTGCCGAGACGCGCTCAGGCACTCGTACTCGAATGGGCAGCACAACATCGCACCGAATTGATGGAGGACTGGAACTTATGCCAATCGAAACAGTTACCCAAGAACATCGCCCCGCTGGAGTAATCGCAGCCGCATCTTGGCGTGTGCGTACAGTCAACGTGCAACAGGGCTATCGGCTTTCAATTACCTGCAACGACGGCACGAGCGGTATCGTCGATATGTCGGCACTGGTGAATAGTGCCAATGCAGGCATTTTCGCTGCACTCAAAGATGCTCAGTTGTTTCAGCAAGTCCGAATCGAGCTAGGTGCGCTCACTTGGCCGAATGGGGCTGATCTTGATCCGCTGTGGGTACATGAGGAGATTAAGGAAAATAAAACGTGGTCTGTCCCTATTTAGTCGCAATGAATTATTTTCTAATTTGAGTTGGAGGTCTTGATATGTACTCCGAAATCACCGCTGCTATCCAGAGTACTAAGACCGTCATTGAACTCGTGAAGGCCGCCCACGGGCTTTCCAATTACAGCGAGCTTCTTACCGCGGTCACCGCCGTTCAGATAAAGCTCACGGACGCCATCGCTTCTGCGTTGTCGAGCCAGGAGAAGCAGGCGGCGCTCGCCGAGCGGGTGCGCGAACTTGAAAAGCAAATAGCAGAGATCGAAGACTGGAAGAGTCAAATTCGACGCTATGCGCTATTTCAGCTCCCAACGGGAGCACTCGCCTACGCGTTGAAGCCAGGAATGGAGAACGGCGAGCCGATGCACTATCTTTGTACAGCCTGCGTGGATAAGAAAAAGAGGACCATACTACAACCTAAAGGTCGCCTTCTTCATTGCCCTGAGTGCAATTCCAACATTGCCGTGCGAGAAGCGCCGCCAGTAAATATAGACCGCAGCGGTGGGTCGTGGATGTCGCGGTGACCCCCAACCTTCCGCCCAAGCCGGGTAGGGTGGGCACGTATTTGTGCCCACGCGGTAAATCGATCTCACACATCTACCGCGTGGGCATAATTGCCCACCCTACAAAAACCTCGGCTGTGGAGTTCGGCTAGCCAGCGTAGGATGGGTTGAGCAACGCGATACCCAAGCGTTAAGCATCACAATAGTTTTTGCAAGGAACGAAAGCGGCAAGCGAAGCCACGCGTGACTCCACCAATTCGTTCAGCTGCGTGCAGCATCTGCCCTCGAAGTAACAGCCACCACGACCGCCGATTGAGGTCACGGAATGCATGGAGTATTCTCCGCGCCGTGCCGTGCGTCCGAAGACGCCTGCGCTTACCGCTGGCCGGAGCCGAAATTCACGCCCTGCCAGGCGACGGCTGCATAGTGTGGATCGGGAGATTGTGTGGGATTACTCAAGCGCGTGCATTTGTGGATGATCGCAATCAGGGATTGCTTCATCACCTTGCTTCCGGTTACCTTTTTTGGCGTTGCCGCGGTGCTCTTCAAGGACTTTCCGTTGCCTGCGTACCAGTCGATGATGACCGGGTACTGGGGGGCAGCCTGGCAGACACACCTGCAGTTGATCGTCGATGCAACGCACGGTATGTTTGGCGCAATGCTGTGCGCGGTGCTTTCCGTTTATGTTGCCCATAGCTTAAGACGCACGGGCAGCGAAGAGCTCCCGCACGTTATGGTGGCCATCTCCGGCCTGACCAACTTCATGATTCTGGCCGCAACACGGGGTCCGCTCACCACGCACAGCCTGGGTCACGACTCCATTCTTATCGCCATCGGTTTAGGCATATTTTCCGCAGAGGCATTGCGCTGGGCGGCAGGGACCCGATGGTTGAGTCCGGTGCGCATGCCCTATGATACCGACGCCATTTTTTATCATGCCATCAGGTTGACTACACCGATGATCGCGATCGGGGCGGCTGTCGCAGTGGCAGCCTATGTGCTCGCGATGCTGCCGACTATCGTGGCAAGTCCATGGCTAAACCTGATCGAAATGGCGCAAAGCCACGGTGGTGGCGCCGGGTGGCTAAGCAGCGTTGCCGTGCTGATCAACCAGATCGTCTGGTTTATCGGCAGCCATGGCGGTCACTTTCTCGACACCTACGCCAATTCGCTATTTTCGCCGCGGGGTGCGCCGTATGACGGCAATCTCGCCTGGCGCCCGATGTTCGATGCTTTCGTCTTGATTGGCGGCTCCGGCGCCACCATCGGCCTGTTGTTGGCCATCGCCATCGCAGCCCGAGAGGGCTCGGCGCGCAAGGTCGCCCAGTTGTCCATCCTGCCCGGGATTTTCAATATCAATGAAACGATACTCTACGGCCTGCCAATTGTTCTGAATCCGATTTACCTGATTCCCTTTATTGCAGTACCGCTGTTGTTGAACCTGTTGACTCTGGCCGGCGTCGATCTCGGCCTCATGCAATTTCGGAACGTGACTATTCCCTGGACCACCCCCCCGGTCATTTCGGGATGGATGCTGACCGGATCCTGGCATGGTGCTGCATTCCAAGTCGTCGAGATATGCCTGAGCACCGCACTCTACCTGCCGTTCGTCAAAAAAGCCGAGGCCGTGCGTATCCGCGAACAGTCCCGCATACTCGCCGAGACGATGGACGCTATCTTGTACGAAGGACGGACAAGACTTCCTGTCGTGAGGCAGCAAGACCAGATTGGTCTGATGGCGCGCGGACTGCTATCGGATTTGCGGAGAGATATGGCCGCCAACGTGCTGAAGCTGGCGTACCAACCGAAGCATGCACTGGATGGACGGGTTGTCGGCGTAGAAGCCCTGCTCCGCTGGCCCCATCGCCGCTATGGCAATCTATCGCCCGCCGTGGCCATCTCGCTGGCGGAAGACAGCGGCGACATTCATGCGTTGGGGAGCTGGGTGCTCGAACACGCATGCGCTTGCAAGGCGCGCTGGAACATGCAAGGTTTCAATCGGATAAACATGGCCGTCAATGTATCGCCACGACAACTGACTGACCATGCATTTGTTTCGCGACTGGCGGGCATTCTGAAAAAGCATGGACTGAGACCCAATGAAATCGAACTTGAAATCACCGAATCGCTGCACATTCCCGACACTCTTGTTGTAGACGCCGCCCTGCGCGATCTGTCGCAACTGGGCATACGGCTGGCAATGGACGATTTCGGCATGGGCTACACGTCGCTGCTTCATCTGAGACGCTTCCGCGTCCATGCCATCAAGATCGACGGCTCGTTGACCCGCGATATCCTGAGCAATACGGCCAGTGCCGACATCATCCGCACGATCGCCGCGCTGGGGCGAGCCCAGGACATCGATGTGATTGCCGAGTTTGTCGAGACCAAAGCCCAAAGGGACCTTCTGGGCGACCTCGGCTGCGACTGTTTCCAGGGGCATTTCCACAGCCCGGCGCTGGACGAAGCAGAGTGCCTGGAATATTTCAAAATCAATCTCTGACAGCTGACTGGCAGAGCGATACGCTAGGCGGGGCAATCGTCAAAGGGGCTCACAGGGCATCACAATCAATCAGGTAAATAGAGGGTTCGGATTTGACTACTCCTTGATTTAAACTGCGGCCTGGCTGAAATCCCTTACTGACAAGCACATGAGCGAAAATATCCCTGGCATCACCCCGTTGATCAAACACGCTGATGATGGTCTGTCCGCGACAGAACAAGCCGACCTGAAGCGGCGTCTCGCCGAAAAGCTCCAGGAGCTCAGCGCGATAACAGACACAACTTCATTGCAGCGCGCACGACTGCAAATGGATATCGCCGAACTCCTGAATGCGCTGGGTCGCAGGAAAGAAGCGTGGGACATCGCGCGCGAGGCATTCCGGACCTCCGTGCAGCAGGAATCCTGGCAGGATGCGGTGGAGGCGTGCGACGCGCTGTTCCAGGCCGGGCGGGAGGACTCCATGGCGGTGCTGGGCATGGGCATCTGGCTGGCAATTACCTTTCCGGTCGATCCGGACGTGACGGTGGCGATGCTGATCCATCTGGTGGAGGAGACGCCCGACGCGTCAGACGTCGGCGCGTTGGCCGCGATCGCGGCGCGCTACGTGGTCGACCTGCGCGCTGAGGATGCCACGCATGAAAGCCAGTGCTTCCTCGTCGATAACCTTATCTCGATGGTGGCCAAGCGCCACAGCAACGTGCGGGACCAGGATGCGATGAACCGCTGGCTGGACAGGCTGGAGTTGCGCGATCCGCACGTGTTTCTGCCGCGCTTGTCGCGCGAGGTCGACGCCATCGTGGGTGGCAAGTGGTGGTTCGACCGCGACGAGTTGCGCGGCAGGTTGCCCGTTTGACCGGATAGGAGTCTGAATATGCCTGCACCC
>JAKBDW010000440.1:0-5506 GCA_021834245.1 Pseudomonadota bacterium | reverse complement strand
CCGCGGCCAACGGTCCTGGTGGCATCGTCAAGATCATTCCAGAAGCCGAAGCCAAGGCAACAGCGGGTGTGACCTACGGGCCTGGGTCGCGCAACAGCGACGAGTGGACCACGCACGTCGTGGTAGTGCAGCATGCTTCGGCGCCGCAGCTTGTGCCGTTGTTGCGGCCGATCATGTCCCCCAGCGCCATGCTGTCCGTTTATGTGCCTGCCAATGCGCTGATCATCACCGACACGGCGGCGAGCGTGCGCAATGTGCTGGAGGTGATAGACCGCCTCGACCAGCCTGGTAGCACTGACGTTACCGTCATACCGTTGCAACATGCATCAGTACTGGATGTTGCGCAGGTGATCAGCCAGTTCGCCGAAGGAGCGACCGTCGCCGGGCGGCCAGGCCAACCCCAGATGCCCGGACCCTACGGCGGCGGCGCAGATAACCGACTTGTGGTCGTGCCGGACGTACGCACCAACAGCCTGTTGGTGCATGCCGACAATCCGGGGCGCCTACTCGAGCTGCGTTCGCTCATTGCCAAGCTTGATGTGCCGGCTAGGGCCGGCGGCCAGACCCATGTGATTTACCTGCGCAATGCCGAGGCCTCGAAACTGGCCGATATCCTGCGCGGGCTGCTTTCCGGCGAAGCGAAAACGTCGAGCGCGTCGGCCATGCCGAGTATCACCGGTGCCACTACCGTGGGCGCAGCTGGGACCGGTAAGGCTGCCGAAGCTTCCGAGATCCAGGCCGACGAAGCATCCAACGCCCTGATCATTCATGCGCCGGACGCGGTTTACAACAGTCTGCGAAGCGTGATTGCCAAGCTCGATATACGCCGCGCCCAGGTTTTCGTGGAAGCCCTGATTGCCGAAGTATCGAGCAGCCGGGCTTCACAGTTCGGCATCCAGTGGGCCGGTATGACAGCGGCCGGTTCCGGTGCTGTCGGGGCGTTGACCAACTTCCCGTCTGCACCCGGCCTGATCAGCACCGTGGCCGATCCCACCACCACGCTGGGCACTGCGGCCGGCCTATCGATCGGTTTCATTGGGCCGGAGATCGTGCTGCCAGACGGCACCGTCACGCGCGGCCTCGGCGCTTTGGCGCGAGCGCTCGAAAACGATACCCACGCCAATATCCTTTCCAGTCCGGATCTGCTGACTTTGGATAATGCCGAGGCCAAGATCGTCGTGGCGCAGAACGTGCCGTTTCTCACCGGCAGCTATGCCCAGGCGACCACGACCACCGGAACAGTAAACCCGTTTCAGACTATCGAGCGCAAGGACGTGGGCCTGACGCTCAAGGTTAAACCGCAGATCTCGGAGGGTGGCACGGTCAGGCTCAAGATTGAGGAGGAAGTATCGAGTGTGGTTCCTTCTGCGGATCCGCTGACGGAGAGTACGAACAAGCGTACTTTGGATACCACGGTGATTGTGGATGACGGCAATACCGTGGTGCTCGGAGGCCTGATCCAAAACAGCATCAACGATAACGTGCAAGCTGTTCCATTCCTCGGCCGGATCCCCGTGCTGGGTGCGCTTTTCCGCTATCGTGACCGCGAGAAGGCCAAGACCAACCTCATGATCTTCCTGCGGCCGGTGATTGTACGGAACATGGCTGATGCCCAAGGGTTCTCGACCGATCGTTACGATTATATCGAGGGACGGCAGCCGGATCTGACGCCCGAGCAGAAGGCGCTGCTCAATCAATTCAATCCGCGGAATAACGTCCCGCCCAAACCCGGTCCTGCAGACGACCAGCAGCAAGAAGGCACGCAGCAACTCCTCGGACCGCCGGGGATGCCTGGCGACACGCCAATTGACGCAGACAAGGGCTCTGCGGGCGTGTCTAAGACGAAGTGAAGTAGCTACTGGGGTTTATAAGGATGAGCGCCGCGCCCGACATTCAAATGCTTGATCCGGAGCTGTGCCAGCAGCTGCCCTATCATTTTGCCAAACGTCATGGCGTATTGAGCGCGCGTTCGATCGATGGTGGCGTGGAAGTCTGGGTGCGCCCCGGAGTGTCGACCGCGGTCCTGGCGGAACTGCGTAGGTCACTGGGTCGCCCGCTGAGCGTGCAGGAACTCAGTGCCGAGCACTTCGAATCGGCGCTCAATCGTGCCTATGAACGCGGCATGAATCATGCCATGCAGATTGTCGATGATCTGGGCGAGGACATGGATCTGGCGGACCTCGCGCAGAATCTGCCGCGTGCTGCGGACCTGCTCGAAAGCGAGGATGATGCGCCAATTGTGCGACTCATCAACGCGCTCTTGACTCAGGCCGTGCGCGAGGGCGCGTCTGATATCCACATAGAGCCCTTCGAAACCCGCTCGGTAGTGCGTTTCCGCCTCGACGGCGTATTGCGCGATATAGTCGAACCACAACAGGTTCTGCATGGGGTAATCGTTTCGCGTATCAAGATCATGGCGCGCCTGGACATCGCCGAGAAGCGTTTGCCCCAGGACGGACGCATCACGCTGCGTCTTGCCGGCCGGCCGGTGGACGTGCGCGTGTCGACCCTTCCTACGGGGCACGGCGAGCGTGTGGTGATGCGTTTACTCGACAAGCAGGCCGGGCGCTTGAGGCTCAAGGGCCTCGGGATGGCTGACGACACGCTGGCCAAGCTGGACCATCTTATTCATCAACCCCATGGCATTATATTGGTAACCGGACCGACTGGTTCGGGCAAGACAACCACATTGTATGCCGCGCTCTCGCAGCTCGATTCCAAGCGCCATAACATCGTGACCGTCGAGGATCCTATCGAATATGACCTCGACGGTATCGGCCAGACCCAGGTTAACGCAAAAATCGACCTGACGTTTGCACGGGCTCTGCGCGCAATCCTGCGTCAGGATCCGGATATCATCATGATCGGTGAAATCCGCGACCTGGAGACCGCACAGATCGCAGTACAGGCCAGTCTGACCGGCCACTTGGTGCTTGCCACGCTGCATACAAATGACGCAGTCGGAGCGATTACGCGATTGGTCGACATGGGCGTAGAGCCTTTTCTCGTGGCCTCAAGCCTGCTTGGGGTTCTTGCCCAGCGCCTGGTGCGCAGGCTCTGCGCCGAATGCCGGCAGGAGCATGCTCCAACTCCTGCGGAGGGGGTGCTGCTCGAGGTCTCACCACAAGATGCAGCCAACATGAAGATATTCAAGGCCGTCGGTTGTGCAGCCTGCAGCAACACCGGCTACCAAGGGCGTACCGGCATCTACGAGCTGTTGCCCGTCGACGACGCCCTGCGCACTCTGATACACGATAGAGCATCCGAGGGTGACATCCGGGAGCACGGACGCGTACTCGGCATGCAGGTTCTGCGTCAGGACGGTCTGCGCTGGGTGCGTGCAGGCGAGACCAGCCTGGAAGAAGTGTTGCGGGTATCACGTGAAGGCTAATAGCGGACAACCGCAGTTGCTCCGGTACAGGCTGCGCCGTGCAGGTATGATTTGCGAATCATCACATCGCGCGTCGGATTCGCGTTGGCGCAAGCCGACCTGCGGAATTCGTAGCGTGCTCCATGCGGCACCACCCTCCAGAATGTCACCGGTTTGAATAATAATGGCAGCATTTGAATATCAGGCACTGGATGCCAAGGGACGCGCGGTAAAGGGCGTGCTCGAAGGCGATGGCGAGCGCCAGGTGCGCATGCTGCTGCGTGAGCGCGGGCTCACGCCGATGCGTGTTGATCCCATCCAGGCAAGCGGCAGCGGCGCAGAGGCCACTGGTCCAGGCCGCAAGATGTGGCGGCGCGGAATATCGGGTCGTGACCTGGCCCTGATGACGCGCCAATTTGCGACGCTGGTGCACGCCGGACTGACGATTGAGGAATGCCTTAACGCGCTGATCGAACAATCCGAATCGGCGCGCTCACGCGCTGTTCTCGCCGGCGTGCGCGGACGCGTTCTCGAGGGGCAGTCACTGGCACGCAGCATGCGCGAATTCCCCGAGGCGTTTCCCGACATATACCGCAACATGGTGGATGCGGGGGAGCAATCGGGGCGGCTGGATGAAGTGCTCGAGAGACTCGCCGACTATACCGAGGAACGCCAGGCCCTGCAGAACAAGGTGCTGCTTGCCTTTATATATCCGGCGCTGGTTACGCTTGTGGCCACGTCGGTTGTCGGTGGGTTGCTCATATACGTGGTGCCGCAGGTGACGCGCGTGTTTGTCGACAGCGGCCAGGCATTGCCGATGCCGACACGTATACTTATTCGCCTCAGTGATTTTGTGCGCGCGGTAGGCATCTGGTGGCTGGTCGGCGCCGCGGCCATTTTTTTTGGCGCGCGCGCGGCGCTGAAGGAACCGCATTTGCGGTTGCGCTGGCATCGGACGATATTGCGGATACCGCTTTTTGGGCGTCTGGTGCGTGGCATCAATGCGGCACGCCTGACGAGCACCCTGGGCATTCTCACGGCTAGCGGTATCCCTTTGCTCAGTGCCATGCAGTCTGCGTTCCAGGTCGTAAGTAACCTGCCGATGCGCGCGGCAGTGGAAGATGCCCTGCGTCAGGTACGCGAGGGGGGAAGCCTATCGCGCTCTTTGGGCAAACCGAAGCTGTTTCCGCCGTTGGTGATTCACCTGATTTCGAGCGGCGAAGCAAGCGGCCGCCTTGACATGATGTTGATGCGCGCGGCTGAGGCGCAATCGCGCGAGCTGGAGAACTGGGTTGCGGCTCTGACTGCGCTTCTGGAACCGGTACTGATACTGGTTATGGGCGGGATCGTACTGTTTATCGTGCTCGCCATTATGTTGCCGATTATCGAAATGAATCAGCTGATCAAGTGAGGAAGCAATGTCAAAGAAGCAATTCGGATTTACCCTGATCGAAGTGTTGGTGGTCATCGTCATTCTAGGGATTCTGGCGGCAATCATTGTTCCGCGCATCATGGATCGCCCTGATCAGGCAAGGGTGGTGGCAGCCAAGAATGACATTCGGGCCATCGTGAGCGCACTCAATCTCTACCGTCTCGATAATGGCACCTATCCCACCACCGATCAGGGTTTGGCCGCCCTGGTGCACAAGCCCGATACCGGAAATATTCCGTCAAACTGGAAGGCCGGCGGCTATCTTGATCGCCTGCCCAAGGATCCCTGGGGTCATGACTATCAGTACCTCAATCCCGGCGTGCACGGCGAGATCGACGTATTCAGCTACGGTGCTGACGGACAGCCCGGCGGAACCGGCTATAACGCGGACATTGGCAACTGGGATTTAAGTCAGTGATCTTCGGACAAAGGGCGGAGATGCCCGTTTCGAGCACCGCCCAGGCTCGAGGAATCGGCGTCATCGCGCAGGTTCTTTATTGAGCGTTTTGGCGCCCCTTATGCAGGCTGGTCACTACCGGCGAAGTCGGTCGCGCGGCTGCGCTGCGCCTTCTGCGAGCCGCGGATTTACCCTGATCGAATTGCTGGTGGTGATGCTACTGATGGTGATCGTGCTCGCCATGGTAGGACTTGGGATCGGCGGCAGCGAATCGCGTGAGGTGCGCGAAGAGGCGGATCGCATCGCC
>JAKBDW010000566.1:0-5526 GCA_021834245.1 Pseudomonadota bacterium | reverse complement strand
CCGATCTGTAACTGGCAGCCACAACCCGCCGGAGTACAACGGACTCAAAATGGTGCTCGCCGGAGAAACGCTTTCCAGCGGAGCCATCCAGGATCTGCGCCGGCGTCTGGTGGAAAACGATCTCACGGCCGGTCACGGCTCGCTCAGCGAGTCCGACGTACGCGAGGCATATCTCGAGCGCATCACTTCGGACATCAGACTTGCACGCAAAATGCGTGTCATCATCGACTGCGGCAATGGTGTCGCTGGGGAGTTTGCCCCGGAACTGGCACGCCGTCTCGGCTGCGAGGTGCAGGAACTTTTTTGCGAAGTTGACGGTCACTTCCCGAACCACCATCCGGATCCGAGTCAGCCAGATAATCTGCGGGACCTCATCGAGGCCGTCAAAGGTGACAACGTTGACGTTGGACTTGCCTACGATGGCGACGGCGATCGCCTTGGCGTGGTATCTCCGGACGGATCGATCATTTGGCCTGACCGGCAGATGATCCTGTATGCGCGGGATGTTCTGTCGCGCCATCCAGGCGCGGAAATCATATACGATGTGAAGTCTTCGCGCTCACTGGAAGCGGCCATCACTGAAGCCGGCGGCCGACCGCTGCTTTGGAAAACCGGACACTCTTTCATCAAGGCTAAGCTCAAAGAATCCGGAGCACTGCTGGCCGGCGAGATGAGCGGCCATATTTTCTTCAAAGAACGCTGGTACGGATTTGACGATGGACTTTATACCGGCGCGCGTCTTTTGGAGCTGCTGTCGCGAGATCGGCGCAACCCGGCGGAGATCTTTCGTTCGCTGCCAAATACGGTGAACACACCTGAGCTGCATATCAAAATGGGTGAGGGAGAACATCATGCGCTCATCAAACAGCTGGTCCAGCAGGCCAGCTTCCCGGCAGCGCGCATAACCACTCTCGACGGCCTGCGTGTGGACTTTTCCGACGGCTTCGGCCTGGTGCGGGCATCCAACACCACGCCGGTGCTGGTATTGCGGTTTGAAGCCGACAATGCAGCGGCCCTGACCCGTATCCAAGATGACTTTCGCGCATTGTTGGAAAAGGTTCATCCTGGCCTGGATTTGCCATTCTGATTGGACCTGCGCGAGCAGCACGGGCCGAATTGCCGATTGACTTGCTCTCGCTGTAGATCGTCGCCGAAAAAGTAAGCGCCAGCACCTGCGATAAGACACTGCCCGTCGCCCGGGATAGGCACCGATGGCGAACTGGCTGCACTTGCTCAAGTATCGGTTGCCGCAGCAAACACTGCGTCGACGTAGCAGCTCGTCCGCAACTGTTCCAGCACTTTGCGTTAATGTCGACTGTATCGGGCTTCACGCGGCGAAACCGACCGCAAAAGGTACCCGACTGCAGTCGATCGTCGGCGATCGCCGCCCGGCAGTCGCGCCGTCTGTCCAAATCCCGTTACGCAATGCTCTCCCGCCTTGAAATGATCGGTACTTCGACTAAGTTTACCGAACGCGCAGCGGATAGGGCGTTAAACTCGCTGGCAACTTAAAGAGTAAAGCAAGAAACGAAAACCGGAGGAAATCTATGGATTGGCAAATGGAATTCGCTGCATCGACCAAGCAGGAGCAAAACGCACAACTGGACCCCATAAGCCAGGACAGAAAAGACGCAAAACCTGGACCAATTCTGGACAGGCCACCCACGAATCGAAACGTTGTCGAATTTGACGCTGCCAAACAGCGTTGTATTGAAGCTTTCTTTCAGCGCTACCCAGATGCTTTCCTCAACGCGCTGTTGCATGCAACCATCGCTGAATTCGGACATCTGGCATGAAGAACCCCTCCTTTCGGCGGCATATCGAACGCTGACCGTAACAACAGCTTCGTCGTTATCAGCGGCTTCCATTGGCACTTCGGCGGGTCCCTTTTCTGGCGGGATCCGCATTTAGCGTCTATATTAGTGAATGTAACGACACCAAAGATCTTGCCGTCAGCCAGGGAAGGTTGCTTATCCTGGCATGCACGGACCAGCCACGATGGAGATTCATTTCAAGCCGTGGCCGCCACGACGGCTCAGCGGGTTAATCTAGCTGTCGCATCTATCTACCCGCGTTGGCATGTTTCATGCTTGCTTTAAGGGAATAAAGCATGAACCAATGGGGGCACGATCATGGCCTGCAGTCATACGAAAAACTGCGAACTGTTTCCGCAATTCGCATTGAACCCAGCGCTGAAAGTGTGGCAGATCCATTATTGCGAGGGCGAACACGCCCGCTGTGCCCGCTATCAGCTTTCCCTTCAAGGTAAAACAATTCCCCTCAATCTGCTGCCCAACGGCAAACGCGTGGAAACACCGCGTTCGTCAAGCGCCTACGGTGCGGCAGCGCTGTTCAACGCGATAATGAAAGACCGCGTGCACATGGTCGAGTCACTGCTGCGCACCGGCGTCAACATCGATTCGCGTAATGCCGAAGGCATGACACCGCTAATGGCAGCAGCAAGTCATGGCAACCCCGCTATAATTCGACAGCTGCTTTCCAAGGGCGCCGAAATCGGTGCGGCCAACCTGCATGGCGCAAACGCCTACGATATCGCGATGCATCATGGACACGCCGAGGCCGCGGAACTCATTGCGGCCGCCGGCGGCCGATCAAGCGGCGCTGTGTTGCCGACAAGCGAAACGCCAGAGGAATCACTGGCCATATCGGAATCAACTAACGCTGCAGAACCGGCGGAATCGGCGCGTGTTCTGCCCCTGCCGACCGAATGGTCGCGAAGTGCGAATTCCGGACACGCATACTGCCTGCGCATCACCACCAGCGACGCTATGGCGCTGGCACAGTCAATTACGCGCGCCTGCAGCGAATGCTTCGTCGCCATCGAAGCCATGGTCCAAAAACCAACAGCAAGTGGCCAGCGGTTGGCATCGGTCATTGTTCTCACCGGACAGATTGCCGACGAGGAAACTGTCTTGCGCGTAATGCGGCTGCTTGAAGGCATGGAAATTGTTTCAGGACCCATCACTTGCATGCGCCTCGAAGCTCTGGCGGTATCAGACCTGGCAAGGAGCGTGTCATGAACAGCTATTGGCCCTGGTGGCTCGGATCGCTGGCGCTCGCCAGCATTACAGTTGGTTTCTGGCTGCTGTTGCGGCGCCCGCTTGGCGTATCCGGCAGCTGGGCCCGAATCGTCGGCTGGCGCGAAGCGCGCTCCGTTGAACTCGCAGAGGCGCCGTTTCGGGAAAACGAAGCGGCGATGGGTGATGCGCTCCTGGCCGCGACGCTGGCCGAATTTGGTGAACAGGCAACTGTGATGACGCTTTCCGGCGGAAGCGGACGGTCGGCAGCTCAACCCGTTTTCCGGCAGGGCGCGGCACGCGCCCCCTGGACCGCACACCTGACGTTTCTCGCGGCCATGGCCCTAGGCGGGTTCCTTGCGTCAGTGTTCAGCGGCACCTTTGCCCTGCGCTTTGATCTTGGTTCCGCTTACACACAGTTGTTCGGCAGCGGTTGGCATTCGTGGGTGATTCTCATGCTTGGTGGCGCCATGGTTGGTTTCGGCACGCAGATGGCGGGTGGTTGCAGCTCCGGTCACGGACTGAGCGGCTGTTCGCGCCTGGTGCCCGCGAGTTTGATGGCCACAGCGATTTTCTTCGGCACCGCGGTCGCGGTGTCGTTCCTGGTGCAAATGGTGGCAATATGAAAAGACTCTCTTCCTTCGAGCAACATGCGACCTATGCGGCACTCGGTCTGGGTATGGGCTTCGCCCTGAGTCGGATTGGATTCAGCAATTACGGCGAGCTTCACAGGATGTTCGTCTTTTCCGATTTTCGCCTGCTTTTTACGTTTGCCGGCGCGGTGCTTCTAACCATGATCGGCTTCCAGGTTCTTGCACGCGGACAGCGGATACCACGAAAACCCTTTCACCCCGGTACTATTCCCGGCAGCATTCTTTTTGGTGCCGGCTGGGCCCTGACTGGGTCCTGCCCGGGTATCGCCATTGTGCAGATTGGTGAAGGTCAACTGGCTGCCGCGTTTACCCTCCTCGGAATTCTGTTCGGCGTGTGGGCTCACCGCCAGGCGCACGCCCATATTTTCAGCTGGGACACTGGCGCCTGCGAATAATCGCGCCGCCGTGGACTGACGCCGCGATCTGCCCCCTTGCAAGCCCCTGCAGGCCGCTGCAGAGGGCTTGTGCAAACGCGCGCAATAGTTCAACCTTCCTTTATACTGCGGGCTAAGCTACCGGAGATCACTATGCACTTATCTCGCGTCAGCACGCGATTACTTTTCACTGGCGTGCTGCTCTTTGCCCTGGGCTTGCAATGTGCGGCGGGCGCAGACACCAAACCCGGCGTTGTCATTCAGGTCAGCGATGACAGCTTGGCCGCCTGGAACTTCACTTTGCGCAACGTCAAGAACATGAAGAGCCAGCTTGGCAAGGTCAAAATCGAAGTCGTCGCCTTTGGGCCCGGTATATACATGCTCAGGCGCAATTCCGGGGTCGGCGACCAGCTGGATGCGGAAATGATGCAGGGGGTAACTTTCGTTGCCTGCGAAGACAGCATGCATGCCCGCAAACTCACCCGCAAAGACATGTATCCGGACCTTGTTTTTGTTCCTTCCGGCGTGGCGGAGATCGTGGCCAAACAGCTGCAGAACTGGTCCTACCTGAAACCCTAGGCCGCGAGCGGACTGCCTGCATCAGCCTGAACGTCGTTATGCGGTCTCGCGCCCAGCGAGACGGCGGTAGAACCAGCGCTTTGCCGCTTCCGCAACCCCCAGATACACCGCAACCAGCGCCCCCAGGATGACGAGAGTCGGCCACGCAGGGGGTACGAAGCCAAGGTACGATGCCAATGGCGAGTACGGCAGAACCATGGCGACGAGTACAACCGCAAGCGATGTTGCGGCCAGCCATGGGCTCGGTTTTCTGACCAAAGGATTGAAGCGCGTCCGGATGACAAAAATCACGAGTACCTGGGTAGCAACCGACTCCATGAACCAGCCGGTGTGAAAGAGCGCCTCGCGCGCATGAAACCCGTAGAGCAACACGAAGAAGGTAATGAAATCGAAAAGCGAACTCACGGGTCCCATGACCCACATGAAGTTGCGGATGAAGGTCATATCCCATTTTCTCGGTTTCGCCAGATATGGCTCGTCCACGAAATCCATGGGAATGGGAATTTCCGAAACGTCGTACAGAAGGTTGTTGAGCAACACCTGAATCGGCAGCATCGGCAGGTAGGGCAGAATCAGTGAGGCGGCGGCCATGCTGAACATGTTTCCGAAATTGGAGCTTGTCGCCATCATGATGTATTTCATGACATTGCCGAAGGTGCGCCGCCCTTCGCGGACGCCCTCGTATAAAGCTCCGAGATCATGTTCCAGCAGTATCATATCGGCCGCCTGTTTGGCGACATCAGCAGCGCTGTCCACGGAAATGCCGACGTCAGCGGAATGCAGACAGGAGGCATCATTGATGCCATCACCCAGATAGCCTACGGTGTGGCCGCGTCTTTTGAGTGCGAGGATGATGCGATGCTTCTGGGCCGGCGTAACCCG
>JAKBDW010000447.1:0-5533 GCA_021834245.1 Pseudomonadota bacterium | reverse complement strand
TATCGACTTTGAGCCATACATCGATTGGCTCCAGTTCTTTTGCGTGTTCCAGATCCCACACCTGGCTTTCGTGGTGCACAACACTGCTCAGGTGATGTTGTGCCAGCAGCGGCAGTTCGCTGCCATGGAAAAAGCCTTCAAGCAGGCAGATCGGCTGGGTAATACCCGCAGCGCGCAGTTCAACGCCCTCTTCCACGCTGGCCACACCGAAGGCACTCGCCTGTGCCAGCACCTTGCCTACCCAGGTCAGGCCATGGCCGTAGCCATTTGCTTTGACGACGGCCATGATTTTCGAATCTGGCGCGAGCTCGCGCACGCGGTTGAAATTGTGCCGCAGGGCCGAAGCCGACAGACGTGCGCGCGCCGGTCTACTCATCACAGCCTGGTGCGCACCGGCGCAACTCAGTAATGATCGTCATAGCCGCCGCTGGCGAAGTTTTCAAAGCGCGTATACTCGCCGAGGAAGGTCAGACGCACCTTGCCGGTAGGGCCATTGCGCTGTTTGCCGATGATGATCTCGGCAGTACCCTTGTCCTGGCTGTCCTCGTTGTACACTTCATCGCGGTAGATGAAAAAGATGACATCGGCATCTTGTTCGATAGCGCCGGATTCGCGCAAATCCGACATCACCGGGCGTTTATTCGGGCGCTGCTCCAGGCTGCGATTGAGCTGCGACATGGCGATTAACGGGACGTGCAATTCTTTGGCCAGCGTTTTTAGCGAGCGCGTGATGCTGGAAATTTCCGTGGCGCGGTTCTCGCCCGACTCGGGCGACTGCATGAGCTGCAGATAGTCGACAACTATCATCCCCAGGCCATGCTCGCGTTTGAGACGACGCGCGCGCGAGCGCAACTCGAGCGGTGTCAGCGCCGGCGTGTCGTCGATATACATAGGGGCGTCCGCCAGCAATCCGATGGCCGAGGTGAGACGCGGCCAGTCGTCATCTTCCAGCTTGCCGGTTCGTACCTTGTGCGCATTGATGCGCCCGAGTGACGACATCAGGCGCATGGCCAGCTGCTCGCCAGGCATTTCCATGCTGAACACCGCGACCGGCAGCTTCGCGCCAACCGCCGCATTTTCGGCTATATTCATCGCCAGACTGGTTTTCCCCATTGACGGCCTGCCAGCGACAATAACGAGGTCGCCGGGCTGCAGACCGGAAGTCATGGCATCGAGATCGGTGAAGCCGGTGGGCACACCGGTGATCGGGCTTTCGGAACGGAACAGCGTATCGATGCGGTCGACTGCGCTTGTGAGCAGCGTCTTGAGCGGCTGGAAGCCGCCGCGTCGGTGCGAACCGCGCTCACTGATGTCGAGGATATTCTTTTCCGCGTAATCCAGGAGTTCCGCCGCATTGCGCCCTTCCGGATTGTAGGCGCTGTTGCCGATATTATTGGCCACGCGAATGAGGGTGCGCATGACTGCGCGCTCGCGCACGATGTCGGCATAGGCGACGATATTCGCTGCGCTCGGGGTGTTGTTCGCAAGCGTACCGAGATAGGCAAGCCCGCCAGCGCCGTCCAGTTCTCCGTTTTTCTCCAGCCACTCGGATACGGTTACAACATCGGCCGGACTATTGGCATCGCACAGCGTGGCCACCGCGCGGAAAATGAGACGGTGTTCCTTGCGGTAGAAGTCGTCCGCCGACACGCGGTCGGCGACCTGGTCCCAACGCTGATTGTCGAGCATGAGGCCACCGAGCACAGACTGCTCGGCTTCTATGGACTGGGGCGGAATGCGGAGTGCTTCAGTGACGGCCGCGGAGCTACCCATCGAATAGGCCAGTTCCTCCATCGACCCTCCCCCTACAGAATTACGACTTGGAGTGGACACAGGCCCGGCCTACGCTCCAAGTAGCCGGAGCACGGGCACGGGCCTGCTTTATATTACTTTAAGCTTCTCCGACGACCGACACGATGATTTTGGCATCCACTTCGGAATGCAGCGTCACCGTCACTTCGTGGTCACCGATGGTCTTGAGCGGACCGTTTGGCAGATTGACTTCAGCGCGCGCCAGCGCGAAACCGGCATCAGTCATGGCAGTGGCGATGTCGGCACTGCCGACGGAACCAAAGAGTTTGCCTTCGTCGCTAGCCTTGCTCGCGATCTGCACCGTGGCGCCATTCATGGTCTGGGCACGTGCCTGCGCGCGACCTAGCGCATCGGACTGGGACCTCTCCAGCTCTGCACGGCGCGCGTCGAACACCGCCTTGTTTTCCGGCGTGGCGATGACGGCCTTGTGTTGCGGAATGAGATAGTTGCGGCCGAAGCCGGCGCGGACGTTAACCTGGTCACCCAGGTTGCCGAGATTACGGATCTTTTCCAGAAGTATCACTTGCATTTTCTTGACCTCTTGCTGTGCGCGGGTTTAGCTACGCTGCAGACGGCTTCAGCGGTGGCTGTCGCTGTACGGCAGGAGGGCCAGATAGCGTGCAAGCTTGACCGCGCGCGTCAGCTGGCGCTGATAATGGGCCTTGGTGCCGGTGTTGCGGCTGGGGATGATCTTGCCGGTCTCGGTGACATAACTCTTGAGCGTGGCGATATCCTTGTAGTCGATCTCGACGACACCCTCGGCGGTAAAACGGCAAAACTTCTTGCGGCGGAAAAATCGTGACATGCTTTACTCCCGAATTCTGCTCTAACTCTAGTGACAGTGGCTGGCGGCAATCCCGTACTCAGCTGACGCTGGGGGCCTCATCGGCCACACCAGTGGTCTCATCATCGTCGTCTGCATCCGCGCGACGCACCGGTGCCGAAGACGTGCGGCCCTCTTCTTCCTTCTCCTTCACCAGCGCAGATGGCGTGGTGACGGCGGCCTTGCGCGACAGGGTAAGCGAGCGGATCACGGCGTCGTTGAAGCGAAACGCCGTCTCGAGCTCACGCAGCACGGTGTCGTCGCACTCGATATTCATGAGTACGTAGTGCGCCTTGTGCACCTTATTGATGGGATAGGCAAGCTGGCGGCGGCCCCAGTCTTCAAGACGGTGAATAGCGCCCTTGCCGGATTCGATGATGGACCGGTAGCGATCGATCATCGCGGGAACCTGCTCGCTCTGGTCGGGATGGACCAGAAACACGATTTCATAATGACGCATTGTATCTCCCTGTGGTTGAAAGCCTCCCGGAACAGGGCCGGTGAGGCAAGGAGGACCCGGTGGATATGCCGGGGCTTAAAGGCGGGGAATTCTAAGGAATTTGCCAGCAAGTAGCAAGTCGTCTATCAATCCTGCCCAGCCGGCGGCGGAATTTTGCCTGCCCCCGGGCCTGATCTGCGTCGTTGACGGACCGCCTCGAACAGACACACGGCTGCGGCGTTCGACACATTGAGGCTGGAAACGCTACCAGCCATCGGTATGCTCACCAGAAAGTCGCAGCGTTCCCGCGTCAAGCGCCGCATGCCCTTGCCTTCCGCCCCCAGCACCAGCGCAAGCGGGCCGCGCAGGTCGGTCGAATAGAGATCACGGTCACCATCACCGGCGGCCCCGGCAATCCACAGCCCAGCCGCCTTGAGCTCTTCCAAGGTGCGGGCCAGGTTGGTCACCTGGAAAACCGGCACGCTTTCCGCGGCACCGCTCGCTACCTTGCGCACAGTCGGCGTGATGCCGACGGCATTGTCGCGTGGCAACACCACCGCATGCACGCCGGCGGCATCCGCGCTGCGCAGGCAGGCCCCGAGATTATGCGGATCCTGCGCCCCATCCAGCACCAGCAGAAACGGCGCCGTGCCTAGCGCTGCCAGAAAGGCTCCGAGATCCTGTTCGTGCGGCATATCGATGGCCGCACATTCGGCTACCACGCCCTGATGCTGCTGCGCCCCTGCCAGCACATCAAGCGTTGCGCGCTGGGCGCGTTCCAGGGGAATTCCGCCGGCTTTGGCCGCCTCAAGCACTGCCTGCGCGCGCGCCCCGGCGCGACCTTCGTCCAGCCAAACGCGGTGTACCCGCTCAGGCGCCTGTTCAATCGCCGCCAGCACTGCGTGCCAGCCGAAAATGCGCTGAACCCGTGCCCGCTCGGTACTCATTTAGGACGTCTTGCGGCCTTGCGGGCATCCCCGCGGGTACGTTTGGCCTTTGCCGCCGTGCGTTGCGCAGTGCGCTTAACCTTGCGCGTGCCCTTGCCGCGTTTGCCGCTGTCGGATGCGGCGTGCGCAACGAGCTCGAAATCGATTTTGGCATCGTCCAGGTCGACGCGCGCCACGCGTACCCGCACGGGATCACCAAGCCGGAACATCTGGCCCGTGCGCTCACCCATCAGGCGGTGCTTGGCCGCGTCGAAATGGTAATAATCGTTACCGAGCGCAGTGATGTGCACCAGTCCATCGACAAAAATATCGGCCAGTTCCACAAACAACCCGAAACTGGTGACACCACTGATAAGACCATCGAATTCCTCGCCCACCTTGCCGGTCATGAATTCCGTCTTAAGCCAGCGCACAACATCGCGCGTCGCATCGTCCGCGCGCCGCTCGGTCATTGAGAATTGTTCGCCCTGGACCTGCGCCTCCGCCTGTGTCGCGAGCGCCGGCTTGCGCTCGAGCAGCGCACCGATCGCGCGGTGCACCAATAGATCCGGATAACGCCGGATGGGTGAAGTGAAATGCGCGTAATTGCGGTAGCCGAGGGCAAAGTGGCCAATGTTGTCCGGTGTGTACAGTGCCTGGCTCAGGCTGCGCAGCATCACAGTGTGCACCAGACGCGCTTCGGCTCGACCTTCAACATCGTGCAGCAACTTGGCGTAATCAGCCGCCTTGGGATCGTCGCCGCCGCCGAGATCAAGGCCGAGTTCGAACAGAAACTCGCGCAGTGCACTAAGCTTTTCCGCAGTCGGCCCGGCATGCACTCGGAACGGAACCGGGATCTTGTGGTGCGCCAGATATTCGGCGGCGCTGACATTCGCGGCAAGCATGCATTCTTCAATAAGGCGGTGTGCATCATTGCGCATTAGCGGTTCAATGCGTTCGATCTTGCGCTGCGCGTCGTAGATGATGCGCGTTTCCGGAAGCTCGAAATCGACCGCACCACGCGCAGTGCGCGCCTTGTGCAACACCGTGTAGAGAGCATACAGATCCTCAAGATGCGGCACGAGTGTGGCGTATTCGCGACGCAGTGCCGAGTCTTGCGCCACCAGCATGGCGGCCACCTTGGTATAGGTAAGACGCGCCTGCGAGCGCATGACAGCGCGAAAGAAGCGGTACTTCTCGATTTTGCCGCGCGCACTGATGTGCATTTCGCAGGCCACGCACAGACGATCGACATGCGGATTGAGCGAGCACAGCCCGTTCGACAGTATCTCCGGCAGCATGGGTATCACGTGATTGGGAAAATACACGGAGTTACCGCGCTGGTAGGCCTCGGCATCGAGCGCAGTGCCAGGTTCGACATAGGCTGACACATCGGCGATGGCTACGACCAGACGGAAAGATTTTCCCTGGCGCTCGCAAAACACCGCGTCGTCGAAATCGCGCGCATCCTCGCCGTCGATCGTCACCAGCGGTAATTTGCGCAAGTCTTCCCGACCCGCCTTGGCTGCTTCC
>JAKBDW010000259.1:0-5534 GCA_021834245.1 Pseudomonadota bacterium | reverse complement strand
TCACCAGCACATCTGTAGATTTCCCGTTTACGCCGCCAATCCCTCCCGCTGCCTGGCAAATCATTGCGGCGGCCGGAACATTGGAGTCGGAGAAACTGGAATTGAATCCCATGCCATAGGTCAAGGGCAGTCCCCAGCTATAGCCGCCAGCGACAGCATTGAATGAGGCGATAGTTGGTGTCGGGCCGAATGTCAGGTTGTTTGTCTGAGTCCCAGAGCCGTTGTCCACAATACTTGCTGCCACTGCCGAAGCAGCGCCATTTACATTCTGCAGATAATTGAAATCAAAGTAATTGGTTGAAATAGGCGCTCCAGCAGTCCCGACCGGTGCTATGACCGATATCGCAACTGGTATCGTGCCGCTGTAACCGGCCATGGTCACTGCAGCATTCGCGGCAACCACATCCGCATCGAAGGTGGAGGGGAGATTACCAGTGCTGGCGATGATGTTCCCCAACGTACGTGCCTTTGCATAAGCATTCGCACCGTAGGTACCGCTCGGCAGGTTAGCCAGCGTATAAAGTATCTTTGCATATACGTCGCCGGCGGTCACACCAAGTGTCTGGTTCATCATCCTGGCGGTCGTGGGTGGTGCCAGCACATCGAGAATCACGGTCGAATTGGAGAGGCTCTGGGCAAGAGCCAGCGCTTCTGCATTTGCACCCAATGCGGAAGCGACCGAGAGCGTCGATATGTCTACGACACCGGATGCATTGGTGACGGCAGCGGCGGCCACTTCAGTCAGTGGAGTTACGGCAATCCCCGTAGCGGGCAGATTTGCGATGTCGGGGACGATGGCGCGCACCGCAGAAGCCGGGGCGCTCACAACTGATGAAGCGATGCCGTGCAGGCCTTCATCGAAAAATACGAGTTGATTGCCGTTTGCCGGGTCACCCGTCAACGCGATCAGCAAGGGAGCCGTCATGCCGGAAATGTCCGCCGTAACGGACGCCACACCACTTGCGACAGCATAGTTCCTGTTGGTGCCGTTACTGCCGGTCACGCTGATCTGGCCGCTATATACCTGGCCCAAGGCAGGGGTGATGGACATTGCAACCGCACTTGATGCGGGTGTAGAAACGGCACTGCTTCCACCACCGCAACCCGCCAGCAGTACGCCGACTATCGAACCAAATGCCAACAATTCACCGCCAATTTTGATGAAGCCTCTATTTTTATTATCCATTCAAACCATCCCTGTAGAAAATTAGATTTGGAAACCGATGTCCGGACCAAGTCCTGTCAATGCAGGGCGGAGCCCTGAGTCGTCTCCGCGTACCAGTATCGCAACAAGAATATCTAGGCCTTTCGGCCTATATACTCATTACCGATTCCCCGCGTAGCCAGTTCGTCAAGGATGCTACCCGCCATTTTCTGCAAATGGACTCCTCCATTTTCTGTATTGACTATTGCATGCATTTACTGTTTTTCTTGCGGATTCGGCATATTGCTGAGAAACTTTTGCGGAAGGTACTTGAGGATGCTGCGTCCATAAAATATCGGGGAGAAAACTCATGCAACAACTCAGCAACTTCCTGCTAAAACTTTCACGGGGTGCACTGGAAAAACCGTCCAACGAATTCAAGGACTGGGCAATTTCCGAAACAAGGAATCTCATTCCTTTTGATTCTTGTGTGTGGTTCACAGGAAGATGGATAAACGAGACGCCCGTCGCCCATATCGTTCATCTTTACAACCTGCCCGCCAATTTTCTCGAAAACTGGCTGCAATTCCAGCACGAAGACAAGCTGGCGCGCGATGTCACGATACATAGCAACCGCGCTTTTAACGTGGATGTATTCCGTGAATACAAGAACACCGATATTTACGACCACCATTGCAAAATCCATGGTGTTGAACACATTGTCGCCACAGGAAGCATCGACCCGGACACTCGTCTGGTCAACTCAATATGTCTTTACCGCTCGAACATCGATCATCCCTTTACTGAACAGGAACGCGCGCTAAAAGAAATTCTGTTTCAGCATCTGATTGAGGCTGCGAGAACGAACTGGTTGACAAACCTTCCCAATATGTTCTCGGCCTATCAGCGCAGCAGTTTCAATGCGCTTGCGGCTTGCGACGGCTCCGGGCTATTACACGTCGCAATGCCTTCTTTCGTGGAAATTTGCAGAACCGAATGGCCGTTATGGAAAGGCCCATCGTTGCCACAGGCAATTCTGGATGCGATCTCCGATCAGAAATACGTCGGCCAGTCCATCGCCATCAGCATTTTCCGGACGCACGAACTGACATTGTTACGTGCGAGAGCAAAGATTCCGGCCGATACGCTGAGCTCGCGCGAACTGGAAATCGCACGGCATATTTCAGACGGCTGCGATTACAAGACCATCGCGATCAATCTGGATATTTCTCCCTCAACTGTCAAGACTCATACCAACAATATCTACTTGAAGCTGGGAATCAACGACAAAGCCAGACTTGGTATTGAATTGGGGAAGTTATCTCATTGATCGCCTTTGCACGCTCCGCAACAGCTTCGTCCGCTGTTTGCACAAGGTGACCAAAGGCATTGGTGCTGTCTGGTCACCCAGTGACACGGCAACTGTGCGTTGACGGATATGACTGATGCAGGGACAATTCGCGTGGACGATAAAGGCGTTACCAATGTTCAATCCCACCCGCGATGAAGCAAGAAATTTCCTGTTCGAATCCTGGCGCAAGCGTCGTGCCGGAGAATTGCTGACGCCGCTGGAGGACCTCACCGCCCAACTCATCGACAAGCACCCTGAATACCACGCGCTGTTCGACGATCCCGAAGGCAATCAGGACAAGGACTTTGCGCCGGACGGCAGCGTGGTCAATCCATTTTTGCACCTGATGATGCACCTGACCATCGAAGAGCAGATCTCGATCGGCCAGCCGCAGGGTATCCGCGAACAGTTCGTGCGTTTGACGCAAAAATATGAATCGGAACACGAGGCGCAGCATGCGATCATGGATTGCCTGGGCGAAATGATCTGGCAGGCGCAACGCAACAAGACCACGCCGGATGCAATGGTCTACATGAGTTGCCTGGAGAAACAGTGACATGAGACTCAGCAAGATAACCACTCGCACCGGCGACGACGGCACGACCGGATTGGCGGACGGTACGCGCGTGGCGAAGGATTGTGCGCGCATCACCGCCATCGGCAGCGTGGACGAACTCAACAGCCATCTCGGCGTACTGCTCGCCGAGACCATGCCGGTCGACGCACATTCCGAATTGCTCCGTATCCAGAACGACCTCTTCGACCTCGGTGCTGTGCTTGCCTCGCCCGGGGCGCCCGCGTTCGATGCCGCCAAACTTGCCCGTCTGGATGCCGCCATCGGCCGCTTCAACGCAGATCTTCCCCCGCTCAAGGAATTCATCCTGCCCGGCGGCACGCGAGCCGCGGCCCTATGTCATGTGGCGCGCAGTGTGGCGCGCCGCGCCGAGCGCGACCTTTTGCACCTGATGCACGGCGAAACCGTTCCCCGGGAGGGCCTGCACTATCTCAACCGCCTCTCGGATCTGCTGTTTGTGCTGAGCAGGACACTCAATCGTTCTGCGGATCAACGCGAGACGCTCTGGGAACGCTCCTGACCGGTGAATGGCATCGGCCGGATGGCGCGGTCTCAACGGCAAAAAGCGGATAAAATCCCTCTCGCAGGCCAATTGGATACAAGGAGACCGCCATGCCGCACCAACAGCATCACCCTTTTGTATTGAAGACCTCATCGCATATCCAGGAGATACTGGAGCCCAGCAACGAACCATGGCAGGTCGATCTTAAGGATCCCGCCCTGTCGGTGATGACGGATTTCCGGATGCGCGCGATGTTCATGGTTCATCCGGACGAGACCATAGACGATGCCTTGCACAAGATGAAGGTAGCCGGCCTGCGTATCGCATTCGTGAAGGAGAAGGGTTCCGACAGACTGCTCGGCTCCATCACCTCTTACGACATCATGGGCGAAAAGCCCATGCGCTACCTGCAAAGCGTCGGTTTCTCGGATAAAGGCGTTACCCACAAGGACATCCGGGTCGGCGACATCATGGAACACACCAAGGACTGGGTGGTTGCCGAGTTGCACGAGATCGAAAAGGCGAACGTGCAAAACGTCCTCGAAGCCTTGCAGAAGAAAGGCAGGACTCACCTGCCCGTCCTCGACGTTATGGCCGGACAGCAACCCCGGCTGCGCGGATTGTTCTCATCCGCGAAGATACTGCGGTTGACCGAGATCAGCCGGCAAAAGATGGCGCACGCCAAGTAGCATTCGACAGGCGAAGATACAGGGGCGCCCGGCTTCAGCCGGGCGCCCCAGGTTTTTCTGGTTCAGGGAGGTGTCGGGGAATCGGGAAGTGCGGGCGGCTTCGGCTTGCGCAATCCGAGCAGCCACATCACATAGCCGGACAGGCAGTACCCGAAGAACAGCAGGAACAAATTAAGCGGCGGGTCCTGCGCGACAAAAATAAAGAACAGCACAAACAGGAAGATGACGATGAACGGCACACTCTTGCGCATGTTGACGGCCTTGAAACTGTAATACTTGAGGTTGCTCACCATGCTCAGGCCGGCAAACACGGTCAGCAACGCGGCATACCAGCGCAACTCGAAGCCGGTGAAATGATTGTCCAGCATCACCCAGACAAATCCCGCCACCAGGGCCGCGGCGGCCGGACTGGGCAATCCCTGAAAGTAGCGTTTGTCGACCACGTCGATATTGGTGTTGAAGCGCGCCAGGCGCAATGCCGCGCCCGCGCAGAAAATGAAGGCGGCGAACCAGCCCCATTTGCCCAGATCGCGGAACGCCCATTCGTACATCAGGATGGAAGGCGCGACGCCGAACGACACCATGTCGGAGAGACTGTCGTATTCCGCGCCGAACTCGCTCTGGGTGTGCGTCAGGCGCGCCACGCGGCCATCCAGCCCGTCCAGCACCATGGCGATGAAAATGGCCACGGCAGCGTATTCGAACTTGCCGTTCATGGCCTGCACGATGGCATAGAACCCGGCAAACAGCGCGGCCGTGGTGAACAGGTTGGGCAGCAGATAGATGCTGCGCCGACGTAAGTCCATATGTTTGCGCTGTTCTACTTCGTTCATGGGTCTCAGAGCTTCGCCAGGATGGTTGTGGTGGCGGACACTTTATCACCGATAGCGACTTTTACGGTAGCGGTCAGCGGCAGGTAGACATCAACGCGGGAGCCGAAGCGGATGAATCCGTAACGCTGGCCGCGCGTCAGCACGTCGCCCGCTTTGATGTAGCACAGGATGCGGCGGGCGATCAGCCCGGCCACCTGTACAAAGGTCACAGTCTGGCCGTCGTTCGTCGTCAGCACCACCGCATTGCGCTCGTTCTCGGCGGAAGCCTTGTCCAGATCGGCATTGACGAACTTGCCCGGGAAATACTCGATCTTCTCCACCTTGCCGTCGACCGGACTGCGGTTGGAATGCACGTTGAACACGTTCATGAACACGCTGACCAGGATCGCATCGCGTTGCGCATACGGATCCTGCGTGCGCTCGACCTTGATGACGCGGCCG
>JAKBDW010000489.1:3178-5542 GCA_021834245.1 Pseudomonadota bacterium | reverse complement strand
CAAGTGATGAGTTCCAACGAATTTTTTTTGGTAACGATGATGCAGGTTATCGCGCACCGAATTAGGTATAGGTATTCACTGCAGGAAAAGCGGCATTGTGCTTATTGCTCGCTTGTTTCGTGAACGGGGTTGAGTCAGCGAGATTGGTACGGATTGCTGAATTGCTAGCTCGATCGTAGGGAAATGCCGAAAGATCGCCGACAAAATTGGGTGCGCAGTGGGATTGATTATGACATCAGCAATAAAGCACGACGATGCGCCGAAATCTAGAGGTGTACTGAATGCAAGACGGTTTGGTAGAGCCGAACTTGTTTTTTGGCTGCTTGTGCTTTGCAATAGCGTAGCTTGGCCCGTAACTGGCTTGTCGGCATTGCACTTTGTCTTTTTTATAATTCTTTGTGCAGCGATCTACCTAAGCTTCATCCGTGGAATCCTTCCACTGATGCTATATTTTACAGTGATGCTGTTTTACTGGGTCCTAGTGCCGATATTTCAAGAGAGACTTGGAGTCGGCTTTTATTCGACGGCGGATGGTATCCCTGTGTTTGGCGTAGCAGCGCTGATGTTTACTAGCGTGCACATTATTGGAACATTGCTTGGCGCTTGTCAAAAGCGCATTGTGTTTCGTCGAGGTCAAGCGAGTCGGCGGGTAGATGGCAACGCCGGGTTTGTGGGTATTATGTTGGCGATGCTGATACTCGCTTTACTGGTTTGCGCAGTTGGCCCATCTGCCTTCTCATTGTCGCGGAGCGAGCAAGCCGCGCAGCTTAACGATGGTAGTTACCTTCTATTCCTCACCTTTGTTGCGAAATTTATTCCCTTCGTGCTTGTAATATACGTTTGGTCAATGCGAGGGTCGCATAACAGAAAGATTTGTAATGTATTGATTGTTTTCTTCATAATTTTGGCTTTATTGATGTCCAACCCAACGAACACAGCGCGTTTCATTTCATTGTCTGGGTTTTTGCTAATAGTTATGTTTTATGCCGTTGGTTCGAACCGTATGCGGGTTGTGAAGTCGGCGCTGATATTTTTCCCGGTATATGCCGTAGGAATTTTAGCTTCAACGTCAGCCTTGCGGTCTGGATTTCAGTTCACCGTGACTGATTCCAGCCAAATGCTAAGGGGTTTGGAGTTCTCATCCTACAGTATCTTTGTTAATGCATTGCATGTTCATAATTTTCCACGACATGATTTCTTTTTGTCACACTTGTTTCTTATTGTGCCAAAGGCTTTTTGGCCTGATAAGGCGCCGTCTCTCGGTATCTATGTGGCGTCCCATGCTGGATATATGTTTTCTAATGTAGGTGTGAACTCGTTTGTTGAGCCTTTTGTTGACTACGGGTGGAGTGGTTTGTTTGTGGTTAGTTACATTTATGGGGCTGTTTGTAATAGCCTTAATCCAACTAGGTACAGTGCATCGTTCAGAAATAGACCATTCGTCTACGGTTTGCTTCTAACTGTTTTGTCGCCAATTTTATTTCGCGGTGATCTTGGAACGATGATGATTGGTCTGTACTCGGCTTCTGTTGCCTACGAAGTGATTCGATTTGGTTCGTTGCTTAGGATGCGGTTTTAGAGAGATGGCACGTCGCGTAATAAACGTCATTGAGGAAGGCAAGCTTGGTGGCCCGCAGATCAGGATGGTGCGGGTGGCTGCGGCGCTGGCCGGACGCGTGGACACGCTCTTAGTCGTGCCCTTGGCCAATTCGGTGCCGTTTCAGGAGGCTTGCAAGGCACGGCATGTGGAATACCGCGCATTACCGCTGACGCGCATGACCAGGGAGTGGCGTGTCGCGCTTGGATATTTGCTTTTTTCTCCGTTCGAAGTGTTTCAACTTGCGCGCCTGGTTCGGCGTACCAATGCAGACCTCGTGCATGTTTCGGGTGGCAGTTGGCAAGTAAAGGGTGTGATCGCCGCGCGACTGGCGCGTGTTCCGTGCGTGTGGCACCTCAATGACACGATGATGCCGGGGTTCATCCGGAAGATGTTTCGCATGCTGAGTGGCTTCGCGGACGGGTACATCTTTGCGTCGGAGCGGTCGCAGGCGTACTACGCGGGGTTGATCGGCGTCGGCAAGCCGCAGTTCGTGGTGCCAGCGCCCGTGGACACGAAGGAGTTCGATCCGGCATTGGCGATTGACGGGGATGAAGAGCTCATCCAGCGGTGGGCGGGCAAAGTAGTGGTGGGCGTCACAGCCAATGTGAACCGGGTCAAGGGCCTCGAAACCTTCATTCGTGTTGCCGGCAGGCTCAATGCTTGTTTCGGGGCTGAAAACCTGGTGTTCGCCTGCGTTGGGCCGGTGTACCGCAACCAGCAGCACTATCACGATAGGTTGCTCACCTTGTGTGGCGAGCTCGGCG
>JAKBDW010000489.1:0-3168 GCA_021834245.1 Pseudomonadota bacterium | reverse complement strand
CGGCGTTGCCAACGTGGAGTTCGTAGGCGCGCGCGCGGACGTGCGCCCGCTTTTGAAACGCTTTGATGTGTATCTCTGCTCGTCGGTTGCCGAGTCGTCGCCAATTTCTGTTTGGGAGGCGATGGCGATGGCCAAGCCGGTGGTCTCCACCGACGTTGGCGATGTACCGCTTTACGTGAAGGATGGCGAGAGCGGGTATGTAGCCCCGGTTGGCGATGATGCCGCGCTGGCGCAGAAGTGCGAGTTGTTGATCGATGACGCCGCGCTGCGTGCCCGACTTGGGGGCAATGCGCGGCGCACTGCTGTCGACAAGCTCGATCTGGCCATTTGTGCCGATCGTCACCTCGCGGCGTACCGCGCCCTTCTTGATGAGCTTTGAATGGCGCGCGCGGTACTATTCTGGCCTGGCTACGCTCTGGCAACGACCATTGCATTGCTTGATGCCTGACTACGATTGTCAACTAAGGAAGACAGTGAATGGTGGACTTCGATGGAAAGGTGTTGCTCATCACTGGGGGCACGGGATCATTTGGCAACGCCGTATTGCGCCGTTTTCTCGCCACCGGCGTGCGCGAGATCCGCATCTTCAGCCGAGACGAGAAGAAGCAGGACGACCAGCGCAAGCTCTACGCCAACGACAAGCTGAAGTTCTATATCGGCGACGTGCGGGATCCGCAAAGCGTGATGGGTGCGATGCGCGGGGTGGACTATGTGTTCCACGCCGCGGCGTTGAAGCAGGTGCCGTCGTGCGAGTTCTATCCGCTGGAAGCGGTGAAGACCAACGTGCTGGGCACCGAGAACGTGCTGGAGGCGGCGATCCAGTGCGGCGTGCAGAAGGTGATCTGCCTGAGCACCGACAAGGCGGTCTACCCGATCAACGCCATGGGCATTTCCAAGGCGATGATGGAAAAGGTGATGGTGGCCAAGTCGCGCAACGCCGACCCTGCGCGCATGGTGTTGTGCGGCACGCGCTACGGCAACGTGATGGCATCACGCGGGTCGGTGATTCCGTTGTTTGTGGAGCAGATCCTGGCCGGCAAGGCGCTCACCATCACCGATGCGGCGATGACCCGCTTCATGATGACGCTGGACGATGCGGTGGATCTGGTGCTTTATGCGTTTGAGCATGGCAGCAATGGAGACATCTTCGTGCAGAAGGCGCCGGCGGCCACGCTTGAGGTGCTGGCCCGGGCGTTGTGCGCGCTGATGGGGCGCGAGCAGCATCCGATCGACATCATCGGCACGCGGCATGGCGAGAAGCTGCACGAGACCCTGCTCAGTCGCGAGGAGCGCGCCGCGGCATCGGATCTGCCGGGCTATTTCCGCATTCCGCCGGACTTGCGCGACCTGAACTACGGCAAGTTCGTGGAGCAGGGCGAAACCCGCATCAGCGTCAGCGAGGACTACACCTCGCACAACACCGAGCAGCTCGACGTCGAGGGCATGAAGGCGCTGCTGCTGAAGCTGGAATTCATCCGCAATCTTGTCGCCGGTCGTGCGGCGCAGCCGGTGGACTGAACCATGAACGTGCTGGTCACCGGCGCCGACGGTTTCATCGGCAAGAACCTTTGCGTGGCGCTGGCCGAGCGTGAGGGCTTTGCCGTGCTTCCGGTCACCCGCGCCACCAGCGCTGCCGAGTTGCAGGCTGCGATTGGCCGGGCAGACGCGGTTATCCACCTGGCCGGAGTCAACCGGCCGCAGGATCCCGCCGAGTTCGACCGTGGCAACGCCGGCTTTACCGCCCAGCTGTGTGATCTGCTGGCGCAGACGGGGCGCCCGGTGCCGCTGGCCTTTGCCTCGTCGATCCAGGCGCTGCAGGACAACCCGTACGGGCACAGCAAGCGCGCCGCCGAAGAGTGCCTGACCCGGTACGCAGCGAACACCGGTGCGCCGCTGTCGATCTATCGGCTGCCCAATGTTTTCGGCAAGTGGTGCCGCCCGAACTACAACTCGGCCGTGGCCACGTTCTGCCACAACATCGCGCGCGGTCTGCCGGTGCAGATCAACGACCCGGCCGCGCCCGTGCAACTGGTCTATGTGGACGATGTGGTGAGCGAGCTGCTGCGCTTTCTGGCCGAGCCGCCCGCGGGCGCGGGCTTTGCCGAGGTGGCGCCGGTGTACCAGGCCAGCGTGGGCGGGCTGGTGGAACAGATTCGCGCCTTCGCCAATGTGCGCAGCAGCCTGCTGACCGAGCGTGTGGGCGAGGGCCTGGTGCGGGCGCTGTATGCCACTTACGTGAGCTATCTGGAGCCTGCGCAGTTCAGTTACGGTGTGCCGAAATACGGCGATCAGCGCGGCGTGTTCGTGGAAATGCTGAAGACCAGGGATTCGGGCCAGTTCTCGTTCTTCACCGCGCACCCGGGCATTACCCGGGGCGGCCACTATCACCACAGCAAGACCGAGAAGTTTCTGGTCATCAAGGGCAGGGCACGATTCAAGTTCCGGCATATCCTCACCGACGAGGTGTATGCGCTGGACACATCAGGCGACGAGCCGGTGATCGTCGAGACCATTCCCGGCTGGGCGCACGACATTACCAATATCGGCGACGAGGAGATGGTGGTGATGCTCTGGGCCAACGAGATTTTCGACCGGGCGCGGCCCGACACGATCGCCAGCAAGGTGTGACGATGAAGAAGCTGAAGGTGGCAACCGTGGTGGGCACGCGGCCGGAAATCATCCGGCTGTCGCGCGTGCTGGCCAGGCTGGACGAGCATTGCGAGCACGTGTTGATCCACACCGGTCAGAACTACGACTACGAATTGAACGGGATCTTCTTCAGCGACCTGGGCATTCGCAAGCCGGACCATTTCCTGGAGGCGGCCGGCAGCAGCGGTGCCGAGACGATCGGCAACGTGATCATCGCCGTGGACAAGGTGCTGGCCGAGATACAGCCCGATGCGATGCTGGTGCTCGGCGATACCAACAGCTGCCTGGCGGTGATACCGGCCAAGCGGCGCAAGATTCCGACCTTCCACATGGAGGCGGGCAACCGTTGCTTCGACATGCGCGTGCCGGAGGAAATCAATCGCCGCATCGTCGACCACACCGCCGACATCAACCTGACCTACAGCGACATCGCGCGTGAGTACCTGCTGCGCGAGGGATTGCCGCCGGACATGGTGATCAAGACCGGCAGCCCGATGTGCGAGGTGCTTGGCCACTATG
>JAKBDW010000314.1:0-5546 GCA_021834245.1 Pseudomonadota bacterium | reverse complement strand
TTCGACCTGGCGGTCAATATTGATGTACCGCGCAGCGTGATCCTGGACCGCCTAACCACCCGCCGTACCTGCTCCAACGCGAAGTGCCAGGCGATCTACAACGTCAAAAGCATGCCGCCCAAGAAAAGCGGCATCTGCGACAAGTGCGGCAGCCCCGTGGTGCAGCGCGAAGACGAAACCGAGGAAGCCATCAATCACCGCCTCGACACTTATAATAAAAAAACCGCGCCGCTCATCGACTTTTATGCAAAAGAAGGATTGCTGCTGACGGTGAATGCGACGTCCAGTGAAGTGGTAATAGCCGCAATAAAGGCAAAACTTGCCGCATAGTTGGCTGGCGGAGAGCTGTGCGCCACGCTTCCCGTTGCACTGGTGCACAGCTCTCTCCTGCCCTAGGACAAGAAATCACTAGCCTTTGCCGCGCAATGCGGATATAGTCTCGCATCCTCCATTCGGAGGATTGTGACGTTTCTGACCTTTCCTGTGCTTTTTTTCATCACTGGCTTCCTGGTTGGCGACGTACGGCGCCTTATGCAATACCGGCGCCACATGGAGCCGAACCAGGTGCGGTGATTGCCCAGTGCAATTCCGCCGATACGGCTGTGTTTAACTTTTCAATTATTGTTTGCCGATCGGTGGCAAACTGGGGAACATTGTGTCTTTTAAAGAACTGAATCTAAATTCGAAACTATTGCAGGCCGTCGAGGCCAGCGGCTTTGACAAACCAAGCGACATCCAGCAGCAGGCGATTCCCGTAGTGCTGGCTGGTCGAGATCTTCTGGCCTCGGCCAGAACTGGCAGCGGCAAAACAGCCGCGTTCGTACTTCCCGCTCTGCAGCGCCTGCTTGAATCGACACCGGCCAGAGGCAACGGACCACGCGTGCTTGTTCTTACTCCAACTCGCGAGCTGGCCATGCAGGTGAGCGACAACATCCAACAATTAGGTCGCTTCTGTCGATTCTCAAGCGGCAGCGTCGTTGGCGGCATGCCCTATCCGCCGCAAATCCGACTGCTACGGCAACCATTGGATCTGCTTGTGGCTACGCCGGGCCGCCTCATGGATCATATGGAACAGGGGCGCGTCGATTTCGCGCGTCTCGAAATTCTGGTACTGGACGAAGCGGATCGCATGCTAGACATGGGTTTTGTCAATGCGATCAAGACTATTGTTGCCGCCACACCGGCAACCCGCCAGACGCTTCTATTCTCGGCGACGCTCGAGGGACGCATTCTTGCGACTGCCGGTCAGGTTCTGAAGAATCCGGCTCGAATCCAGCTGGTAACCAACAGCCAGCAGCATGAATCCATTTGCCAGCGCGTCCACCAAGCCGACAATCCAGCGCACAAGCACGACTTGCTGACCCATTACCTGGACAGCAGCGCCGTCACCCAGGCGGTGATATTTACGGCGACGAAACGTGGCGCCGACAAGCTGGCTAAGACACTCGTTGCCAAGGGCCACCCAAGCGCAGCCCTGCACGGCGACATGGGTCAAAACATGCGCAAACGCACGGTTGACCGCATGCGAAATGGTCAGGTGAGGCTGCTGGTGGCGACGGATGTCGCGGCTCGCGGTCTGGACATCCGTGGAATCAGCCACGTCATCAATTTCGACTTGCCGATGGTGGCCGAGGATTATATCCACCGTATAGGCCGTACCGGCCGCGGCGGCGATACCGGTACTGCAGTTTCCTTTGTTGGACCGGAAGACCGAGCCAAACTGGTGGGGATCGAACGACTCGTAGGACGCAAACTCGAGCGGGAGATAATTCCTGGCTTGGAACCAACTCTGCCAGAGCGGCGAACCGTTAATCCTAACCCGAAAGGGCGCGGAAAATCGAGGCGTCCGCACAATCCGGCAGCGGCTAGCGGGAAGCCAGGAAATAGATCACACGCGCAAGCTGGCCGGGGTCAAGGACAACGTGGGCAAGGCCAAGGTGGTGGGCAACACTTGAATTCCCAACCACGCCGCAGTCGATCTGCCCCATTCGTAGGCTAATTTGACGCAAAACAGCTCTTGTCCGCCAGATCTCTGGCGGACGAGTCGCTCGCTTGCTTTCGTTTAGCGGTGTGGTCTGAGGTGAAACACCTTTTCCACAAGCCGCGTGAGGCCACGCGCCCGGAAGCGCGGATTCTCATCGAGAATATCTTTCGTGTACAGGTGTTCCACTTCGTAACGCCCTTCGTAAAGAAGGCGTACTTCGTTCTCGGCGACGGGAAAAGGCGGGCCAGGCATTTCTGCTTCTGGATATTCCATCACAACCAGCAACATCTGCGCGTGCGGCGGAAGTAGCGCAACTAGTTTCGCGACATAATCGGCACGCATCTCATGCGGCAAAGCGATAAGCGCGGCGCGATCATATACTGCCACAACATCGCTTGTATCGACCTCGGCTAAATCAAAGAAATCTCCTCGCAACAGCGTAATGCCATCGGATTCCCAACGATCAAAAGGCGGCCGTGCTGTGACCTGGACTGCAAGGCGATTTTCGGCAAAGAAATCGCGTACCGCGATCGGACTGAGCTCAACACCCAATATCCGATAACCCTGGGCGCGCAACCACAACATGTCTCGCGTTCGCCCGCAAAGCGGCACTAAAATCGTGCCGCCGGCTGGCGCCTGAAGGCGATTCCAGTATTCCTGCAAGTGAAGATTAACTTCGGCTTGGTGAAAGCCAATCTCATTATTTTGCCATCGCTCAAGCCAAAAATCGGAATCCATGAATTTTCCTCCAGGTAAATTGGTGGCAGTATGAAATGTCATTCGCCTTCGGCAAGGCTCATCGCGCACAAATCCGCGAATTTGACACTATTTGGCCTTCCCATCGCGTTCGCTCTTTGGTGGTTATTGGCTTGGAAAAACCCGGCGCGCTGCCCACTTTGAAAATTCCGCACGGGTGCAGCTTTTTGTATGACGCGACCCCCGCCCTTCGACTACCCGGTAGGTTACCATTTGCTTTTCGGAATCGGACGAGACCGATTCTTCAATAATTTCCCGCACCGACCAGCCGGCACCATGCCTTCCATTCGTGTAATAGTGGCCGACCCGAATCTGTCGCGGTGTGACATGCTGCTTTTCGGCATGCTCCAGCGTCAGGGCAAAAAGTCTCTGGAGATCCTCGGTTGCAATATCAACGATCAGATCCATGTCCTCAAGCGCCTGCTCGATATTATGTTTATCCAGAAGTCGGGTAGCGCGACTATGACCTCTTCCCGGCACGTCCGTAAACCGCATCAGATTTGCAGGATACCTGCGCCAAGGAAACACGCTGTTGAAAAACACCGCTACCGCCAAAATAACCAGCACATTCAGAAGCGTGGGCATCAGCACATATTTGTAGCCCAGGGCATGAATCACCGGTCCGCCGATAACCGCTGCGAGTGCAGTCGCTCCACCGGGCGGATGAATACAGCTCAACAGATGCATCGCGCCGATCGCCAGCCCTACGGCAAGACTGGCTGCCAAGAACGGTTCAGGCACGACTTGATAACAAGTAACACCCACAGCAGCCGATACTAGGTGTCCTCCAAATACCGACCACGGCGTGGACAAACGGCCATGTGGCACTGCAAAAAGAAGAACCGCTGAAGCGCCCATGGACGGTATGATCAAGGCGGCGCTCGTGGTTCCCAATATCTTGTAGCTGATCCCGACCACAAGAAAAATACTCACGGCGCCGCCAAGCGTCGCGACCAGCTTTTCTGCTGTACTTACTGTTTCACGTTCAATCCCAAAAAAATGCTGTAGCTGTGTGAGGAAAGTTTGCATGGATTTTGTACTGTATTAGGGACCCAAAACTAGCGTGACGCCAGTGACCGGCGACGGATTATACACAGCACGGCCAAACGCGCCTACGCGCAAATCACCAAAAAAAAGGGGGAAATAAAGAAACGGTCCTATGCGGCTGAAAACAACAGCTGCGCAATGGCCAACCAGGCATTTACGCCACCCCCACCAACATCGCAATAAGAAAGATAAGCGACACGAGGATGAGACTTCCGCTCCAAAATATCAGCCAGCGCTGCCGACCGTACATGCTAAGGCGAAGCAGGATAGCTCCGATCACCAGCGATAGCACAGCGGTAAAAAGAAGCACGTGATTGCTGCTGGCAAGGCCAGGGTGGGCGGGAGAATGACCAATGCGATAGCGCATAGTTACTGTAGGCAGTTCCAATCAGAACACATTTGTCGGGGCTTGAGATATTCCACACTAAGGTCGTCGCCGAGGTGGGTCACCAAGCGATCACGTCCAGTCGCTAACGCTCTTTACAATCGGGGTGGGCAGGCAGCGTTTTGCGCAGTCGCTTTGCCATCACACATGACCACTTCCTGATACCCGCGGCTTACATAGCACCATAAGGTTCCACGCTGTAGCGTACCCACAAATGATGCGCGCCACCCGGCGCGATCGTCACCACGTCATCCGCGGCATTGGCGCTTTCAACGCATACCATGTTGAGGTAGCCGTCCTCACCAAAGTCACCCATTTTTGCCGCCTTTTCGATCCACGGATTCCACACCACCGTCGTGCGGCTTCCGCGCTTGCCGATGCGAATACGGCGGCGCAACGTCGGGTCCTCGATCACGCACTCTGCAGTCGATTCGAGATAGATCCTATCGGTCTCGGCTTCGATGACAACAGGGCCGGATTGTTGCTTGCGTCGCCCGCCGTCGACCTTGTCGAGATAGGAACAACCGTCCAAGCCTTGAATGGTAATTTTACGAACGTCACCTACTTCGAAGTAGGTATGCAGCGCATCGCCGATCGTTATTGGGGCGCTGTCTAAATTGTGCGTAACCAAATCGAACTCAAGCGCATTGCCCACGGTAATATGGCTCTCCAGCCGCGACGCAGCCGGCCATTGCCGCCTTGAAGCATCACTCTGAACAAGCTCAAAAGAAAGTCTAGTTCTCCCGTCTGCCAAGTGCTCCGTACCCGTCACTTGCCAGGGTACCGTGCGCGCGAAGCCGTGTCCCGGGAAAGTCGAATCCGTCGCGTGCGGACCGAACCATGGCCAGCAAACTGGCATGCCTCCGCGAATAGACTTGCCCGGCGCATATTTAGCTGCACGGGAAAGCCAGATCACCGGTTGCGCGTCAGGCTGCATCCAGGTCATTACATGCGCCCCCTGTAGTGCTATGGTTGCGGCTGCCTGATCGTTGGTCACCTCCACTATGGCGAGTCCACCGGGGCCTTCCTTGAAAGTTACACGATCTTGCATACCGAAACGCCTGTTGAGGGCGTAAAAATCAGTCATATTTGAGCCCACCTTAAATATTGCGAAATGCGCCGCCTGCCGTGCAACCCGCATTGTAACCTGCCATGCGTATCTGCGAAATCTCGTGTGACAATGCATCCTTATAACTGGATTTCCATCAATGCGGAATTTCGCACGGCGCCATCCTATTGCCAACCTCACAGCCGATAACCGAACGACAAGCAACTCTTCCGCCTGGACTGCCCGCAAGCGTCACTCATGAAGGAACACCCGGATCGGCAGTTCGGCAAGGACTGGCCCTCCTGCCATCTCGAATTATGGCAAGT
>JAKBDW010000084.1:0-5637 GCA_021834245.1 Pseudomonadota bacterium | reverse complement strand
GACTGAAATCTGCCGGGACGATTGCATCTCGCGGCGAGATCGTCGAGCACTTCATTAATGGGAAAAAGCGCATCAATCATGAAACGGCGTTGCGCGTGGGCCGCTGATGGCGACCTCCAGTACCGGAATTATCACGACAAGGAATGGGGCGTGCCGGTGCACGATGACCGCACACTTTTCGAATTTCTCATTCTTGAAGGAGCCCAGGCGGGGCTAAGTTGGTCGACGATCCTGCGCAAGCGGGAGAATTATCGAAAGGCCTACGACAGTTTCGATGCAAGCAGGATTGCGCGCTATGACAGCACCCGGATTCGGCGTCTTTTGCAGGACGAGGGAATCGTCCGTAACCGGCTGAAAGTGCATGCCTCTGTCACCAATGCGCGCGCATTCCTCAAGGTGATAAAGGAATTCGGCAGTTTTGACCGCTATATCTGGCAGTTCGTGAATGGCAGCACGATCCACACTTCACGTACTTCAGGAAAGAAGGCACCAGCGCGCACGCGAGAGTCCGAGCTGATGAGTAAGGATCTGAAGCGGCGCGGGTTCAGATTTGTCGGTCCGACTGTGTGTTACGCGTTTATGCAGGCTGTAGGCATGGTGAACGACCATACGGTTGAATGCTTTCGGCATGCGCAGCTTGCAGGCAGACGCCGGCGCTAGTCTGCGGCGCATGCGAGTTTCGGTTTCTGCGGCAACAGCCTGCGTGTCCCCACTTGACGTAATGAATCGCCTCCAAATTGCGCGCCCCGCGACAAAAGCGGGTGTCGGCGGTTTTTTCTGCCGCGAAGCAACGTAGCTGGACCAACGTTGCGGGACCAGGGCGATTTTTCCGCGACACTCCGTGGGAGATGTGATGTAATGAAATCTGTTTGCACCGCTTTCACGGAGCCGGGATGAAAACAGGATTTCTTCCACGCGCCGGATTCCAGCTATTGCTGGATCTGCTTCAGCGGGCGGGTTACCGCTGCATCGGGCCGCGGGTGCGCGATGGCGCGATCGTCTATGACAGCGTTGAGCGCGCTGAGGATTTTCCGCGGGGTGTGCGGGATCATCAGTCTGGCGGAAAATATCGGCTAGAGAAGGTATCAAGTGCGCGCATTTTCGGCTGGGCGAACGGGCCGCAGGCCTTGAAGCCGATGGTGTTTGCGCCAGAGGCAGTGCTGTGGCAAGCGCGGCGGACGTCACTTAATAACATCGAGTTTTCGGGCGAAAAATCCCCATCCGATAAATTGGCGGTCATCGGTGTGCGCGCCTGCGATCTTGCCGCATTGGCACTTCAGGATCGTCATTTTCTTGCGCATGCAGCGGCGGATCCGTGCTATGCCGCGCGACGCGATGCACTATTTCTCATCGCTGTGCACTGCAGCGATCCGGCCGACACCTGCTTTTGCGCTTCGACCGGCGATGGGCCGCAGGCTACCGCAGGATTTGATATCGCCATGAGTGAGCTTGAGGGTGGATTTGTTGTTGAAGCCGGAAGCGCACGCGGAGCAGAAGTAATGTCGGGTCTTTCGCTTGCAGCGGTGAGCGCGAGTCAAGTTGCTGAGGCTGCGGCACAGATTGCATCAGCGCGCGAGCGGCAGACGCGGCATCTGCCATCGCGCAATTTGCGTGATGTGCTTTTCGCAAACCTGCAGCATCCCCGCTGGGCGCAGGTGGCGGAACGCTGCCTCGCGTGCGGCAACTGCACTTCGGTGTGTCCCACGTGTTTCTGCTCGGCCGAGGCCGATGTCACGCAGCTCGATGGTGCCATGAGCACCCATGTACGACGCTGGGATTCCTGTTTTACCCAAGGCCATAGTTACATCCACGGCCTGACCGTGCGCAGTGATACGCGCGCACGTTACCGGCAATGGCTCACGCATAAGCTCGGCAGCTGGCATGACCAGTATGGTCGCAGCGGTTGTGTCGGCTGTGGTCGGTGCATCAGCTGGTGTCCAGTCGGCATCGACATTACCGAGGAAGCAACAGCGATTTGTGCGGTAACCGGCGATGGGTGATCTGCTGCAACCGCTTGCCGCCGAGGTCGTCGAGCGCGTCCAGGAATCGCCGACGATATTCACGCTGCGCCTGCGCCTGTGCGACCAGGCTCAGCAGGCGACGTACCGTTTCGCGCCCGGTCAGTTCAACATGCTGTATCTTTTTGGCGTAGGTGAAGTGCCCATCTCGGTTGTGTCGGATCCGGAAGATGATCAGTTGTTCGACCACACGATCCGGGCGGTAGGACGGGTCACCAAAGGGTTGGCGCAGCTGCGTGTCGGAGAAAGGCTGGGCATTCGCGGTCCATATGGTCGCGGCTGGCCGTTGCACGACGCGCAGGGGCGGGACATTATGCTGGTTACCGGCGGTCTGGGCTGCGCCCCGGCCGTCTCTGTCATCAATTACGTGATGCGACGGCGTAACCGTTTCGGCAAGCTCGTGATCGTGCAAGGTGTCAAACATGCCGATGACTTGATTTGGAGAGAGCGTTACCAGCAATGGGCCAGCGAGCCGCGTACCCAGGTTCTGATCGCTGCGGATGTTGGCACGACACTGTGGCCGTGGCACGTAGGTCGGGTGACCGACCTGTTTGACCAGGTACAGGCCGACCTGCGCAATGCCCTTGTCATGATGTGCGGTCCGCAGCCCATGATGCAAGTTGCCGCGGAACAGCTGCGCGGGCGTGGTGTGGCGGACTCCGCGATGTGGCTCAGCATGGAACGCAGCATGCAATGTGCCGTCGGTTTCTGCGGTCATTGTCAGATTGGCGGATTGTTTGTATGCAAAGACGGTCCGGTGTTCAACCTTCCTGTGATCCGGGAGTTTCTTGGCGTGGCTGGATTTTGACCATGAATACTGAATTCGCAGACCGCAAACCGAAGATCGCCGTTCATAAATTTGCATCCTGTGACGGCTGTCAGCTTGCCTTTCTCAATCTCGGTGACGAATTGCTTGAGCTGTCGCAAATGGTCGATATTGTTCACTTTGCGGAATTCGGCGGCGTGAATCCGGAAGCTGCCGTCGATGTGGCGTTTGTTGAGGGAAGCATTGTTGCGCACAAGGACATTGAGCGAATCCAGCTCATTCGCGAGCGCAGCCGATTTTTGATAACGATTGGCGCCTGCGCCACTGCAGGGGGGCTGCAGGCGCTCCGTAATCTTGCCGACGGGCGCACCTGGCTTGCAGCGGTATATGCAACACCGGCTTTTATTGACAGCATGGAATTGTCGACGGCCATCGCTCAGCATGTGAAGGTGGATTTTGAGCTGTGGGGCTGCCCAGTAAATGCACGCCAGCTGCTTGCCGCACTGCGCGCGCTGCTATCTGGGGTTCCACCGGTGGACGAACGTGACAAGGTGTGTCTTGAATGCAAACGTTCCCAGGCAGTTTGCGTCATGGTTGCACGTGGATTGCCGTGCATGGGGCCGGTTACGCGCACCGGCTGCGGTGCATTGTGTCCAAGATTTGGACGCGACTGCTATGCCTGTTATGGTCCAAGCGAGGCGGCCAATAGCGCGTCGCTTGCACGGCGTTTCGAGGGACTTGGTCTGCTTCCGGAGGCGATCGGCCGCCGTTTCCTCGGCATCAACAATGCGGCGGCGCCGTTTACCGAGACCGGATTGCACTGGAAGTCGGCACATGAGTGAGCGGCGCGAAATCAGTATACGCGTGCCGGTGTTGGCGCGCGTCGAGGGAGAAGGGGCGCTGGAACTCGGAATCCGGGCCGGCCGCATTACCGACTTGAAACTGCGGATTTTCGAACCGCCGCGCCTGTTTGAAAAGATGCTAGAAGGCAGGGATTATAGCGAGGTGCCGGACCTGGTCGCGCGCATATGCGGGATATGCCCGGTCGCCTACCAGATGAGTGCGGTGCATGCCTTCGAGCGGCTGTTTGCCGTAGACCCTGGCCCTTGGGTGCGCGACATGCGGCGCGTTCTATATTGCGGTGAATGGATAGAGAGCCACGCATTGCATATCCACCTGTTGGCGGCACCGGATTTCCTTGGCTTTGAAAACGCCGCTGCCATGGCCAGGGACCACTCGGATATCGTGCGCCGCGGGCTTCGGTTGCAGGCGCTCGGCAATGATCTGATTCGTCTCATGGGCGGACGCTCGGTGCACCCGGTTGGCGTGCGGGTAGGCGGGTTTCATTATGCGCCGGCGCGCACCGATGTGGCTGAACTTTATGCACGGCTTCTTGCCGCCGTGCCGGAAGCCGAAACCCTGGTGCGCTGGGCCGCCCGGCTCGACGTACCCATGTCTGAGCAACGTTTCGTAACCGTGGCGCTGCGTCATTCGGACGAATATCCGATGAACGCCGGGCGCTTGGCATCGAGTGCTGGTCTCGATATCGCCAGTGAGGACTTTGAGCAGCACTTCAGTGAACAGCAGGTTCAACATTCGACGGCCTTGCACTGCCTCCTCGAGGGAAAACCTTATCTTGCGGGGCCGCTGGCGCGGATCAATCTGAATCTTGAGCGCCTGCCGACGGCGGTACGCGTGGTTCTCGACGAGAGTGGTATCCGCTGGCCGAGTCGCAACCCTTTCCACAGTGTCGTCGCGCGCGCCGCAGAAATCTACTGTGCCATACTGGAGGCCGCGCGGATTCTCAAGGACTATACGGTTCCGCCGATGCCGTACGTGACAGTCAAGCCACATGCCGGAAAGGCAGTGGGTTGCACGGAGGCGCCGCGGGGAATTCTATGGCATCGCTATGACGTGGATGGCGACGGGTACGTTTTGCATGCCAGAATCGTGCCGCCAACAAGCCAAAATCAGGCGCGGATCGAAGCGGACCTGCGTGCCAGCCTTGAGGCATACGGCCTGGATCGCACTGATGACGAACTGCGCCGGCGCTGCGAGATGGTGATTCGCAACTACGACCCGTGTATTTCCTGTGCGACACATTTCCTTGATTTACGCATTTCGCGTGTCTGAAGCAAGGGCTGGAGAGTTTCCGATAGCGGAGCGAATTCACATCATTGGGGTAGGTTCACCGCATGGCGACGACCGTTTGGGCTGGTTCGCCGCCGAGGCACTTCTTGGTTCATCTGTTCTGCGCGGGTTTGGGCATCAGGCCGTGGCGGTCTCCCTGAGTGACCGGCCCGGCCTGATGCTGCTCGAATTGGCGCGCGATTCATCCAAACTTATTCTACTCGATGCGGTTTGTGCGGGCGTTAGGCCGGGAACGTTGCACCGGTTGGATGCGCAAGCATTGACTGCTGGCAGCGGATTGTTGTCCAGCCACGGTTTCGGGATTGCAGCGGCACTGGAACTTGGTCGACTCACCGGAAGCCTTCCGCCGAAGGTGGTCATTTTCGGTTTGGAAATCGCCGACACCAGAGAGAGTGCTGACGAAGGTCTCAGTCCGGCAGTGCGTGAAGCTCTACCAAAACTTATTGACGAAGTGGAATGCGAAGTTGCCGCATCGTTTGCGCCCTAGGGAGTATGCATCGTGGCGGGAGACGGCCGGCATTCTGTCAGGGTGGTAATTGGTCTTCGTGGACGTGATTCTGATGGGCGGCATAGTTATCGAGCGTTCAACTTGCCATCGCGTACCGCCGAGGAACCGAATCCTGCAATCGACTGCGGAGGTGTTTGAGGATCCAGTTTCCAAAAAGACGGGACGGCACAAAGTTCTCCACTGCGGAGATTTAT
>JAKBDW010000043.1:0-5642 GCA_021834245.1 Pseudomonadota bacterium | reverse complement strand
CAGTTACACACACAATCACATCCAACATAAATCCGTCGTTGTTAACCGCCCGGAAGCCTCCGCTCTTAATCGGCGCAAATGTCTTGTCCACGCTCTGCAGCAACCTCATCAACCCTCGCCCGTCCAGTTTTGACGCGACCAGAGACAACTTCTTGCGGGGGTCATACAACAAGTCCACATCTCCAGATGCGAGCAGATCCTGCATACAGAACACACCCGCCATCGCCTCGTAGGCAAACAAGGCGTGTATGCCAATCACCCTGAAGTCTTGCAAGGCCGCCCGGTCATCTAGGGCAGACAGGATGTTCGCCACCGCGCGCGGAAGCCGGCCCAAGCCTATGGCCTTGTTGAGCCGCGCCTGCTCCTTGATCCGTCCTGAGAGAGATTCGTAGCGCTCGATTGCCGCGGCGCGCCCCGCTAAAAATAGCCGATGGACTTTCTCTGTTTCATCGCCCCGCTTCCCTAGCGACTTCCCGTTCCCCCTTGAATCCGTAAGCCGCACGAGATATTCGTTGCCGCCGCTTTTCACCCACTTCATCCCCCCACGGAACCCCATAGCGGCTTGCCTTGCGTTGCGCCATGCATCGAGCAGTTGGATCGACTCGACCAAGAACAACCTCTGATGATTACTCATTGTTCTCACGTGATTTTTCCTTGATATATATCACTTTCCAATTATAAGGAAAAAGTCAACAAAAGCAATGCGATCACCATCATGGAGTTGCAGAATGGCAAATATTCAGTCGCTTACGGTTTTGTGACTGAACCGCCTTCCAGATGCCCCCCTTCGTCAGCATCGGCTTTACCCGTCGACTCCCTGATAGGTGCGGCCGACGAATTCCTTCTTCGTGTCGCTGTTGTCCATCACGAACGTGCGATGTCCAGACCAACGAAGCCCATGTGTGTTGTGATCGGCGCATCCGTCCGCACAAGAAGGCGCAACACCAGTTCCATGATCAGTTCCCGAAGCGCATCGGCCTTGACGTCGAGCCGCTGCCGCATCCACACGCAGCTCGGCACTTTCGAGTGCACAGCGCTTCCTTGAAAAAGCGATCGGCACGGTACACCTCGATGGCCTCCAAATCGCTTTTGCCCAGGCTCAACAATCCCACCAAGGACTTGACCAGATCCGAAGTCTTCATGCCTTGCGACACCGGCAGCCTGGGATCGATCACGAGATCCACCTGCGCCGCTTCACAGCAAAGGCCGATCAGCGCCAATCCCGAATTCGAGGTCAATTTCAGGTTCCTGCTTTGACGAACTTCGAATTCCGGCATGGTCGGATGAGCGAGGAATGAAATGACTATATTATCTCGCATAATCATATTGTTATGCGATTTTTTGCGCACAGAGCACGGATTCGGGATTTATTTTTAAAGCTATGTCACTTTTATCTCTTGGTCTATATTGAAGGCATAGGAATCAAGCCGATAGGTGAACCGATGAAAAACGCAGAATTTCAGGAACTGAAGGACGCGGTTCAGGATTTGACGCCCCGCCAACGGGGGCAGTTGACCGACTGTCTGCACCAGATCGACCATATCCAGGAGGTAAATGGCCTGATCGAAAATCGCTTGTTGAGCACGCCTGTATGTCCAAAATGTGGTCATGAACAGATTGCCCGCTGGGGCAAGGCTTCCGGGTTGCAGCGTTACCGTTGCGCGTCCTGTCATATCACGTTCAACGCATTGACCGGAACGCCACTGGCCAGGCTTCGCCACAAGGAAAAGTGGCTGGAATATGCGCAGCAATTGGCCGAAGGCCAAAGCCTGCGCAACAGCGCAAAAGTTTGCGGCGTACATTACAACACCACTTTTCGCTGGCGCCATCGATTTCTCGTCCTGCCCAATGCCCAGAAGGCCACGACGCTGGTGGGCATTGCGGAAGCCGATGAAACATATTTTCCTGAATCGTTCAAAGGCAGAAAGCACGACATGCCGCGAGCGCCTCGCAAGCGTGGCGGCGCGGCTGAGATGCCGTCTGCAGAGCAGATCCCCGTACTGATCTGTCGGGATCGAGCCGGTAGTACCACCGATTTCATTCTGGAGAAAGCGGACATGGCGCACATCGAAGCAGCGCTCAAGCCTGTGCTGGCAGGCGATGCGGTACTTTGCACCGACCGTGCCAGGGCACTGGATTCTGCCGTACGGGAAATCGGCATCACGCACCGTCCCATCGATCTTTCCGCAGGTGTTCGGGTGATCGGACGGGTTTACCATGTGCAAAATGTGAATGCGTACGATAGCCGGCTCAGGGAGTGGATGCTCAGGTTTCACGGCGTCGCAACGCATTATCTTGCCAATTATCTCGGCTGGCGCAGGCTGATCGATCGCAATCGTGGAACTTTGTCGCCTTCCACCGTCCTGCGCGCTGCCTTGGGAATGTATGTCGTTCAACAAACTACGGTGACATAGCCTTGTTTTTTCAGTTCTCGCGCTTCCCTCCCTTGGTATAAGGGCAGGCATTGACTATATTTGAAGCTCCCGGCTTTATTCATGGAGAACTGTATGGGCACGGAAGCTGAGCTTGAGTCGACGATCGAAGGCATGGTGCAAAAAGGCAAAGGGATCCTTGCTGCCGACGAAAGCACGCCAACCATAGCCAAACGCTTTGCCCCGCATGGCATCGAGCAATCCGAAGCGATGCGGAGAGCCTACCGGACGCTGCTCTTCACGGCCCCTGGAATCGAGGAACATATCAGCGCTGTGATCCTGTTCGAGGAGACGCTTTCCCAGTCGGACGAAAACGGTACGCCGCTTGCCGGAATATTGTCGGACAGGGGCATCATTCCGGGAATCAAGGTGGACAAGGGCAAAATTGCGCTTGCGAATTCGCCCGGCGACGAGATTACCCAGGGGATCGATGGGCTGGCCGAACGGCTGCGCCAATACAAGCCCAAAGGCGCGCGCTTTGCAAAATGGCGCGCAGTATTTTCGATCGCGCATTGCAATCCGGGTCGTCTGGGGATCGAAACCAATGCCGAAATGCTGGCGCGCTATGCATCCGTTTGTCAGCAGGAGGGAATCGTTCCAATCGTCGAGCCCGAAGTGCTCATGGATGGCGAACACGGCATCGAGCGTTGCAGCGCTGTCAGCGAAAAGGTATGGCACGAGGTTTTTCACGCGCTGCACAGGCATAAAGTGATACTGGAACTCATGGTGCTCAAACCGGGGATGATATTGCCGGGCAAGTCCGGCAAGGAAAAGGCCGCGCCTGAAGAGGTGGCGCATGCCACGATCAGGGTGTTGCGTAGAACCGTACCTGCAGCCGTTCCGGGAATCAATTTTCTCTCGGGAGGATTGAGCCCGGTCGAAGCAACCGCGAATCTCAATGCGATGAATGCGCTGTATCCGGAATTGCCTTGGGAACTCTCCTTTTCCTACGGGCGTGCATTGCAGCAAACTGTCCTCGAAGCATGGAAGGGCAGGCGCGAAAACATTGCCGAGGCGCAGGACGAGCTGTTGCACCGGGCAAAAATGAATGGGCTCGCCCGCTACGGGAAATACCGTCCCGAAATGGAATGACGAAGTGCGGGTTCTCGAAATCGGCAGCTCGAAGGAGCTGTGCGGCGGAACGCATGTGAGGCGTACCGGCTACATCGGGCTCTTCAGGATCGTATCCGAATCCGGGGTTCCGGCCGGCGTTCACCGAGTTGAAACCGTGACGGGAGAAGGAGTGCTCGACACCCGAAAAACTCGATTCGGCGCTGGACTCCGCTGCCGGATGCGTGAAGGATAAGCCCTGATTATTCAGGAGGTATTGCCGGGGAATTTTTTTCTTCCCCGGCGGACCCTTTACTCTGGTCGGCAGATGAAGCCTGCTCTTTCAGAGCCAGGCTATTGTTAATTATCTTGCGGATAAGATTGGCGGAACGAACATCGCCGATTTTTTCAAAATCCGTCAGTATCAGTTTGAATGAATTTAAAGCGCCATCCACGTTGCCTCGCTCAGCCATGATGCGTGCGATCTTGAGTCGGGTGATGGCTGCACCGTGTAAATCACCTAGCTTTTGATAAACCGGCAGTACCTGCTGTTCGAGAATTCGCAAGGCTTCGTCGAGTTCGCCGCGAGTTACCAGAATTGCGGCGATCTTGCTGTGGGATAAGGCGACATTTCGCGCATTGCCCAATCCTTCAAATATGGGCAGCAGTCCCTGGTAAATTTTCAAAGCCTTGTCGGACTCGCCCTGTTTATGGAGGATGTCGGCCATTTTTCCTGCTGCGACCGCTGCATGTGGATTATCGCCAAGCTTCTGATAGACCGGCAATTCCTCTTTTTCGTGGATCCGCATGGCTTCTTCAAGCTCCCCCCTCACTTCAAGGATGTCTGCAATATGGCCGCGTGTGATGGCAGTTTTGCGTAAATCCCCCAGCTTCTCGTAAACCGGAAGTACCTGTTGTTCCAGAATATTCAAGGCTGCCTCGAATTCACCTCTAAGCTGCATGAAGTCGGCGATTTTGCCATGAACCAACGCGACAGAGCGAAGGTCACTCATTTTTTCAGCGAGCGGCAGCGCCTTGTCGCGCAGCTCTTGCTCCGCTTCGTTCCATTTTCCGATGGATTCGAGCAGGTCAGATTGTTCCAGAAGCAGGTTCAGCCTGAAGTCGTCAGGAATTTCGGTGTCTTCATTCAATTGCTGGTTCAATACTGCGAGTCGTTTGCTGCAATCGGCAAGAGACAGATTGCCAATAGACGGCGCATTTACTTCAAGCGGGATGGACATCAATCTCTGAGGTTCGTTGTCGAGAAAATCGAAAACTCCTCCACGCCACGACCATGCATCCGGCGCCTGCTGCGCAACGCGCTGGACGGCAGATCCGGAAAGCCACCAGATCAGGGTGGAATCGAGCTTCTCGGCAAGGGCGTTGCGCCGCAGATTGAGCGCTTCAAGGTTCTTCCCTTGCAGCCAGACGGATGCATTCAACAGGTGAATCACCGCACGACTCTTGCCATGAGTTTCCAGCCAGGATTCCAGTGCGGCAAAATCCGGGAATTTGCCTTCGTCGCCAAGATCGATCTTGTGGACCTGTCTTCCTTCGGATTCTGGCATTTCCACGAGTTTGGAAATCAGCAAATCCCGGTAGGTCAGGTCGTTGATTCGGGCGAAAAGCAACTGGAAAGAGGGGGAGGATTTCAGCAGCTTGACGAGGCGCTGGAAATCTTCGAGGTGTTGCGGCAACAGGTCGATTGCTGCGGTATGACGCCAGTAATCGAAATTCATCTGTTCGTCATGGAACTGCGTCGCCATTTCATTCCCTTATGGAGAGGATATTTTGCTCAGTGCCTGCTTATATCCTTCCAGCCTTCTTACCGCAGGATGGGTGCTGCGCAAGGAACCGTCGTTATAGTGGAGCAGGGCAAGCCGCCAGAGCAGGTTGCGGGTCTGTTCGTCGTTGCCTACATGCGCACCCTGATTTTCATCGATCCTGGCGAGCAATTCATAGTCTTCGGGCTGGAGCCAGTAACGGAAGTCGGCTGCCAGTTTGTCGATGGCTTTCTCCACCGTTGCTGCATCGATGATTTCCGATTCCGCCAGTTCGCAGGCCATTCGCAACAGGCGCAGCAATTCACGGGGATGCCCGCCGCTGAATTCGATCAGTCTGTCGCGTAGCGAAGGATCTGCGAAAGAGGCCGGATCGATT
>JAKBDW010000024.1:0-5646 GCA_021834245.1 Pseudomonadota bacterium | reverse complement strand
TCCGCAACGAAGGTGTAGTGATCCGTCACAACATGGGCTGGACCCTGATCCTGCTTGGCTATCTGATATTGATCGGTGTTTTGTTCTACCTGGTGTTTCCGGGCGCAATGACACCTGCTCAAATGCCATAAGGTAACGGCGCGAGCGTAAGAATGGTCCGGACGAGCGCAGCTAAGGCAACTTAAAAAACGCCAAGTTGCGCTCGTCGAGGACCGGGCATCTAGTGCAGGGCATGACAATCAGACACAGCGGGGTGCAGCACACGCTATTAATTTGGTGCGTCCTGCTAATCCGGCTGCAGTGCGATACCCGGTCGTTCTTGCATCGACTGTCAGCACACCTGCCTGCCGCCGCGCATTACCCGTGTCAGCGCTTGCGGCTTAAAGGTTTGAGATACTCATCGAACCACCTCAGGGTAGCATTCCAGGTAACTATCGCCTCCTGCTTGTTCTTAAAATTGAACACGTGTCCGGCGTTGGGAATGATGATGACATGAACCTGTCGTCCGAGCCCCCGCAGCGCAGCCGCCAGCTGCTCCGACTGTGAAACGGGCGCCGATGTATCGCTGGCCCCGTGAATCAATAGAACCGGGGCGCGCAATGTGCGCACCTGATCGATCGGTGATGCGCGGCGCAAATCGGCGATGAACTCGCCTTCACTTTGGGCACCCGATTGCTTTCGGAAATAGCGACGAATCATGCGATAGACAAAACGGCGCATGGGGTTTGGGTAACTGGCCGGGTTGAGCCAGCCTTCAAAATCCGTCACCGGATAGTAAGCGACTACGGCCTTGATGCGCTCTGGAGCATGGGCGGCGATGAGCAAACTGAACACGCCGCCCTGGGAAAACCCCAAGGTCGCGATGCGGCTCGTATCTACAGATGGGTTCGCCTGAACGATATCAAGAGCTGCCGTTACATCGCTTTGTTGGCGCCAGGGAAACAGCGTGCGTCGGTATTTGCCGTCGATAAGCCTTCGATAATCGGCAGCCACGGCAACGTACCCGTGCTGCGCCAGATTACTGATAACGCCACGCATGTCGGATGCCGTACCGCCGGCCTCGGGGTGCACCAATATTGCGGGAAACAATCCGCTTCCGTCGGGCTTGGCCCACTCAAGGTGGATCAGGAGCCGCCCTTCTTTCGCCTCTTCACTCCAGGTGACAACTCCCGGCGGGGTTCGGTGCGGATAAATGAGATAATGATTGGGTCCTTGACAGGCACTGGCAAGTCCGGCGAGCAACAGAATCGCCGTCCGGACAATCGCCCGGTTAATCACGGCGAAATCACGCACGCGCGCCATTCGGCTCATGCGCAATGTCCGCCTCCTTGTGCTTCACCATAACCAGCTGGTCCCTTCGCACGTAAGGACCAAATTGAGGCTGCCGATCTGGCTTGGCTTGTAATTGTGTCGCCGGCCAGGTGGCCCGGGAACGTCAATCCACTTGGTCCAACATCAGGCAATCCCGTGCCGCTCAAACCAGGCGAGCATTCTTTTCCAGCCGTCTTCAGCATCGGCGTGGCGATAGCTTGGTCGGTAGTCGGCGAAAAATGCATGCGCGGCGTCGGGGTAGACGATAATCTCCGATGGACTGCCAATTGCATTGAGCTTAGCGCGCATGGCGTCTATTGTATCGATCGGTACGGCCTGGTCGGCTCCGCCGTAAAGTCCAAGTACCGGCGCTTTAAGTGAGCCTGCCACGTCAACTGGATGCTGCGGCTGATTCTGGCTCGCGGCACCGCTCAGCCGACCATACCAAGCCACGCCGGCCTTGAGCTGCGGACTGTGCGCGGCGTACAACCAAACGATACGCCCACCCCAGCAGAAGCCGGTGATGCCAAGACGCGAGATATCTCCCTTGCCCGAAGACTGTGCCCAGGCAACAGCGGCATCGAGATCGGAAATGATCTGCACATCCGTTACCTTTGAAACAACGGTGGTCAAGATCTGCTGAATGTCCGTTATTTTCGAAACGTCTGCCTGGCGTGCGTACAGTTCGGGGGCAACAGCCAGATATCCGAGCTTGGCCAGTCTGCGGCAAATGTCCTTGATATGTTCGTGTACTCCGAATATTTCCTGAACTACGATAATTACCGGAAATTTTTTGCCTGTCGCAGGCATAGCCTGGTAACCGGGTATCTCCCCGTCGTGAACCGGAATGGCGATTTCAGCAGCCGTCACATCGGCGAGGTCGGTGTGTATTAAAGATTGCGCATTGACTGGACCGGTCGCGAGCGGATAACTCGAGGCAGTCAGATGAATATTTCGGCCGTTACGCCCAAACAGATTCCCTGTAATTTCATTCATGCGCGTTCCCTCTTCAATCCTCGTTATTGTTCTTTGTGAATTTTGGCCGAGATCAATTACTGGCTGGATACGGCCGTGGTTGATTATCGACCGCGCAACGATCGCGCCAACGTGGTCCCAGATGGACCTCGGCTACGCGCGATTGCACCGCATACCAGCGCGCACATCGGACACACCACCACCGCATCTAGCCTGTAGTGAATAGCGCAAGCCTAATTGGGTCGACCTAAAGCTGGCGCTCAGGTCCGGGCCGGCTCCAAGGTTGCGTCGACGTTCAACTCATCACAAAAATCCGAAAACTCATCGCGCAATCGACCAATGTGGAGATCCGCCGGTACACTGATTGTCATATTCAGCGAAAACATGGATGTTCCCGTATGAGCTGCAGGATAGGTCCAGCTGTTCAGGTCTTCGATATTGATGCCACGACTTGAAAAGAACTCGGCCACTTTCTGCACGATCCCGGGATGATCCATAGATACGACATCTACCGCGTAGGGCACCATTCTCGGTCGCGGCGTGCGGCCTTCGGTTTGGCGCGCAAGGATGGCCAGATTGAGTTTCTTCCCGAGCGCTGGTGCCATCGCCTCGATCTTCGCGACAGCATTCCAGCTCCCTGAGATCATCAGGATTAGGGCAAATTCGCCGCCAAGCACGGTCATCCTGCTGTCCTCGATATTGCCGCCCCCATCAAGTACGGCTCTGGCCAGCTCATTGACGATGCCAGGCCGATCGTTTCCGATGGCGGAAATCACCAGATATTTTTTCATGACAGCAAATTAGTCCTCGGTAGCGCCGCAAGCTCTCCGTGCAGCAAAGTTGGCGAGCAAACTAATATCATAACCCAGGCCATGCTGCGACGGCGCAATCGATGAATTGGATATCATGCCAGTCACAGATTTCGGCGCCTTTCACCATGCCGCCGGCATTGTGTGGGTGCCGGCAAAGCGGCGATCCCAGGGCTACCAACGGAAACTCGACTTTTCTAGCCGTTAACAATACCGCACTTCAGGAAGCTATACGTCATGCGGAGCGGGCATGTGCCACAACATTTACCAGAACAGACCTAGCCACCCCAGCGGCGAATACTCCATCCTTGAAAAAACTTTGAGGTGAAGGGTCGTAGCGACCCCATTCGACCTGGCAGCGTATTGCCTGGGTCAGTATTTGTCGATTACCCACAGGGTATCCAGGTGACGCAAGACGTATAGGCCAAAGCAAGCCGCAAACATCGGCCATGCCGCGAAAAACAACAGATTTTTCCCGACAAAGGGCGCGAAGAACTGGTGATAGGAGGAAACGATCCAGGCGGCGTTCAGCACAAGTACCGCGCCATAGCTCCACCGCTTTTGAATACCCATCAGAAAGCTGACCAGGATAATCAGCTCAATAACGGCAATTCCATATAGCACCTCGTGGCTGACACCCTTCAAAAGGTGAAGCGGTTCATAGATGCTTAAGGCGTCGGTGGGGCGAACCAGTCGGTCAAGAATCCAGACGAACATGGCAAGAAATACGCTTATGCGCAACACGAACAGCACCAAGGCGACCCGATGATCGTGCTTCATTATGCCTCCGCAATTTTCGTTCCGGCCCTATAGATTCGGCGTCAACATCATCACATCCGACGCCACGGGCAAATCCGGATCCTGCCACTGGACCGCCCAAACTCTAACGTCGCGCCGAGAACAATGTGAAAACCCCGGCCGCATGATTTTAGGCGCCGCGATTTCGCGATAGTTTCGCGAAACCACCGGCAGCGGTGGCCTAATTTTTGCCAGAATTTTGATTTAGCCGACCTGAAAGGGTACCTAACACTGCTTCAACCGGCAGCGCCGACCGGTCCCGCACTCGGCTGTCGAGGTATGTCTAAATCCGCTTACTTGGTGGGAACAGAATTTAATTGCGCTCTGACGAAAGCCGGTAATCCCCGGACACCATGTTGAGACCAGCATCCGATACATAACACGCCAACAACCCAAGGTAGGCGCCCGCGGCTACGTCGCTGACAAAATGGTAATTTGTCGCAACAAGCGACAAACCGAGAATAACCAGGCCTGCCAAGTACACCGCGCGAAATCGCGGATACGAATGCCACAGCATGACGGCCAACGCCGTAAATACAGTCATATGACCCGAGGGAAAACTTGTGAATCTCGCCCCCTCATGGAACCAGTGGAATCCCGCCAGTTGCCGGTGAAACAACCAGAATTTGGGATTCGCGCGTCCGAACGTATGTTGAAGCAACTCCTTTGCTGCATACGCGAGCGGCAACCCGACACCACACAGTTGCAGAAACCGCGTATGCACGTTGTGTAGGCCCTTCGGCACGCTCACCAGGTACGCGATCCAGCAGACTGCTGTGATCACGAGGACGATTGGGAGCAGAAGATCCGGGATGTTCGAAGCGTATTCCCACAATATCCGGTGAGATACGATAACTTTATGGAAATAAACCGCCGCTGCTGCATCGACAAAATAGTAACTGAAGACAGTCACCATCAAGGCAATGAAAAACCAGAAAATTACATGCGAAGCCTTCATGCGATTCCATCTTTTTCGACCGACCCTGCGGCCTTGCGTTGCGCGCGCAGAAATTGTCTCGATAAGCGCGCCGGATTGTAACAAGGCGCCACGTTCAAAGCGAATCTAAATCGCCGTGACTGCTACAGAAGCACGACATGCGGCACTGCGCCCGTAACCCCGCGACTCGCCAACTGCCTCGGTTCGGCGATCGCGATGGAAATGGCGACGGTGGATCCGAACCAAAGCCGCGCTCCATTGCCGAGAGGAACAGCCGCGCGACGGGGGTGCCGGGCCACATTCTGCTTCCCTAACAATCCAAAAGGGGAGTCGCAACCAATGCCTGTACCGACTGTCGGATCGGCGCATACACATGCCGATCCGGGCGACATCGAAGGCGGGTCCCGGTTATAATGCGGGCACCGTTGCTTGACGGTTACCTGTGAATTCCGCGCCCGACGTGACCTAGTCGTGATCCCAAAGTGACAACTCGCTCATCTCTGCGCAAGCTACGCCGTTGGCTCACCCCGCAACGGCTACGCCTGGCCTTGTGGCTGGTTTTGCTTGCGTTCGCCATTTATGCGCTTTATCTCGATCATGTCGTACGCACCGAATTTGAGGGGCGACGCTGGGCTCTACCGGCGCGTGTTTATGCGCGCCCGCTGGAAATTTTCCCTGGGGAAAAGATTGATGCGAAGCAAGTACTCGAAGAGCTGGCTGTGCTGCATTACAGCACGTCACTCCAACCGCAAAATCCCGGCAGCTATTACCAGAGCGGAGCGGACATCGACCTGGTTACGCGTTCCTTCACATTCT
>JAKBDW010000323.1:0-5661 GCA_021834245.1 Pseudomonadota bacterium | reverse complement strand
GCATATTTGCCACGGCGAATTGGTCGGCGCAGGCATTGCTGGCAAGAGCGGCGAACGGGTACGTTCAAGTGGCTTTATTGGGCGTCGCACTACAGTGGTATAACATCGTTTTTTTTATTCCGAGCATGGCTGGCCGTGTAATTCTGCCGTCATTAACCAACGTGCTTAACTCTAATGACTCAGACGCCGCATGGAATCTAATCCTTCTCGCCAGTGGATTTAATTTTTTCTTTTCTCTTCCCATTGTCGGTGCCGTTGTGGCGGGCAGTCATTTACTATTGAAGCTTTATGGCCGGCAATTTGCAGGCAATCCAGTCACAATTTCATGCGGAGCATTGTTGGCGCTTCTAACGATCTCGTCATACCCGGTTAGTCAGCTATTTGCCGCATGTGAACAAATGTGGCACGCGGTTGCCGTCAATGTCGTCTGGGCCGCGATATTTATAGGCGGCGCAGTCTACCTGCTGAAGTTCGGTGCCCTCGGAGTCTTGTTTTCGCTGGCAATCGCCCACACGATACAGGGAATATATATGTTTGCATTTGCGAGAAAACAACTATGTGCACCTGCCAAATTTACGGACTTAGCTGCCGAGCAGGCGGGCGGTTCCTGAATCGTTGAATTTGCCTGGTTGGACATGCGCCATTTAAATTGAAAACATACGGCAAAAGCGGAGGCCGCAGTGCCAGAGAACCAATACAAAAATAGATTTAGCTTGCGAATTGACGTGGACACAAGCATCGGGATGCGCGAAGGCTTGCCCCGATTGCTGGATATGCTCGACAGCCTGGAGATTGCTGCGACAATTTATGTCGTGATGGGGCCCGACAAGAATTTTTCCGCATTAGTTTCACGACTAGGGTGGGCACGTGCAACGTACAGCATCGCTCAATCACGACCTGCCCTCGTTGTTGATGACAACCCAAGCGTCATTGAAAGACTTAAGCTTGGTCGGCATATTGTGGCGCCGCATGGCTGGGACCACCAACGCTACGCCATGATGAACCTGACCGGAGATGAAAAGCGTGAAGAAATAGATCGAGCACTACGCAAATTCCACGAAACCTTCGGGCGAATGGCTTCCGCATACCTATTTCCTGCAGACAAGATGGATGATGAAGCCGTCGCATACCTCCGAAAGCAAGGCGTGATGCGCGTCGCATGCAATCCTCGCTCTTTTTCGACCCTCGACCCGTTTGTGCGGGAAGGCACTTTCTTTCTTCCGGTTTTTCCATTTTATGATGGCGACATGCTTCTTCGGGGCGACACTGCTGAAGATATCCGTGGTCTGTATGTGAGTTATGTTGATTTCTGTCAGAAAAATGAGCAGACGTGCTCGATCGCGGTCCACCCGTGCCCTTCTGGAATCGGGGGGAATGATGCAAGGGTATCCGCGCTCCGGAACGTCCTATTGCACGCAAAGAGCCGTGGCTTCTCATTTCACACGATTGACCAGCTTGCTGAGCTGTCAAAGATGCCATGAAACGTATTGCGAACATCGTTCGAGAGCTAATCGCAATCATCCCATACTCAGCGATCGCCGTCCGCGCGTATAAGCTATTCTCGCCACTTTTGGAGGTATCGATTGGAAGCGCTGTCCAAATGGTAGGGGGAGTCTATGTCGGTCCGAATGTTCACATTGGCGACAATGTCAAGATATTCAGAAAAGCCTGCATCATTGGCGGCAAAGGAAAAACGACTATAGAGCGCGATTCGTTCATTGGCGCGAATGTATTTGTGGACGGCGCCGATGACGTCAGTATCGGGAGGCACGTAGCTATCGCGCCCGCGGTTCAAATATTTACGCATGATAGCGTAGCTCATTGGATGTCTGCCGGAGTGGCACCGATCGCGACCGGGAAGATTTCCATTGGTGACAACAGCTATATCGGCGTCGGTGCCATTATTCTTAAGAGCGTCGCAATAGGAAAAAATTCCGTTGTCGCTGCAGGCGCTGTCGTTTCCGCTTCAGTTCCTGGCGGGTGCGTGGTTATTGGCAGTCCCGCAAAAGTTCACCTTCGCACCAAGGATATGCTTGCACGTCAAGGCGTGGAGTTGGTCTCCGCCGCCCATTCTGATTTTAAAGAGAATGCCCCCAAGGATTGTGATGAAAATTGAAACAATCGGACAATTTGATCGAAGCGGCCAGGCTGCAATTCAAGATATCGAGTCTCCGCACGTAAGGAACCTGTTCCACCTGCTTGAGTCCGAGCAACGCCAGTTCGACAATTTTTCTCGTGGCAGCCGTAGCAACGAATATCGGTGGCCATTCGACCCGTTGCACACGTGGAGTCGTTGCTGGGAATATCCGTATGTCTATTACCACTTGTCGAAATTCATCCAGCAAGCCGAGTGCCCGTCAAATCCCCGCATCGCGGACATCGGTTCAGGAGTCACTTTTTTCCCGTTCAGCATCTCAAGGCTTGGGGCGGATGTAATGTGCATCGATGTCGACCCCATCTGCGAACCAGAGTACAAGAAGTTGAACGCGATTATGCCTTCCAGTGGAGGCTGCGTGAATTTTCTGTTATCCGATGGTGTGGCTATGCCGCTGCCGGATGGGACGTTGGACGCGGCATATTGCATTAGCGTTTTGGAGCACGTCTCGAATCCGGCTGCCTTTCTTCTGGAAATGGCGCGGGCCTTAAAGACTGGCGGATTGCTGCTGTTAACTATCGACCTCGATCTGCGAGGCGATCATGAGATTCTGCCGGCTCCATACTTGCAGTTAAAAAAAGCAATTGAGGATACCTTCGATTACGCCTACCATCCGGTGACTACCCATCCGAAAGCACTTTTGACTTCGGCTAATTCGCCTTTTTCGCCGAAGATCAGCGGCCCTATCGGAACGTCAACCCATATCCTGAAGCAGATGGTTAAGTTTGTCTGCGGCAGAAAGGTCGTTCCACTTTTGCCGTATGCTCTCGCGGTTGAGGGATTCGTTCTGCGTAAAAAATGACTCGCTTCAAATCAAATCCATTTTCTACGCGCACGTGGGATAGCTATGTTAAGCGCGTAGTCATTCAGGTCACGAACTATTTAAACTATGATGGTTCCCCATGTTTTGGCGGACGATCAAGGTATGTGCGCGATTTAGCGCTGATTGTCAAGAATGCATGGAAGAAAGACGTGCTGGTGGTCCAGAAGGCGACACGGCCATTCTCCATCACATGTCCAGACGGCATCCCGGTTCTGGGAATGCAAATTGCCCCGAGAAGTTATTCCGATCCGTTGTTTACAAAACGCGTGTCTCGGCTGCTGAGAAACGACGATGGGCTCATTTATGCCGCGGGGGAAGACGCTTGGCCGTTTTTCCGATCAGGAGCCAAAGCAGTTCAGCATGGCATCTGGTGGGACAGCCCGCAGTCGGCAGTTGTCCGGACAATTCAGAACTTGCGCGCATTATCGTGCGTTTCGCACGTTAGATCCGTTCTGTGTGTCGACACAAATTTCATCAATTGGGTCCGCATGCATGGGGCCCGAGGCGTCCGCCTTTGCAATAAGTGCGAATACATCCCCAACTACGCCGACACGGATGAGATCGGAATTCGAGAGCGTCCTCAGGGCGGCGTGCTGAAAATTATCTGCGCACGTCGCTTTGAATACAAGCGCGGGATTATGCTTTTTGTGGACGCGTTGCGTCTTCTAAAACAAGCGGGCATTTCGTTTGAAGCGCATGTATCCGCAGTTGGCGGCGTTGAAGTTGTCCGGAACCGACTAAACGAATTCGCGCTGAGCGATCAAGTGACCGTTTCCGAGGATAGCCTGGACCGCGTCCTGGAGCGCTACCGAAACTTCGACGTCGCCGTAGTGCCGACGATATGGTCGGAAGGAACCAGCCTGTCCTGCGTGGAGGCCGTGTGCGCGGGACTGCCTGTGGTGGCCACCCCCGTAGGCGGGCTCGGCAACCTTATTATTCCTGGGCACAATGGATTTATTGCTCGCCCGGATGCTGAAGACATTGCGCGACATCTGGCTATCTTGGCAAATCGTCCAGTCTGGGACGAGTTGCATGGAAATTGTCTTAGGATGCGGGGGGCCCTGAGCCGGTCAACTTGGGAGGGGAGGATTCTTGATTGGATAAAAAAATGAATCCGCCCATTTCAGCCGCGTCTCCTTCGGAACCCATAAAACTGTTGAGAGAGAAGTCCCTGGGGCGGCGGAATTGGGCCGCAGTCTGCCGTTTTTTATTTATTCTTTTGATTGCGGGCAACACTTTGACGCTGTCTGGGAATATCACGGGCGACGGCCCGGAAGTGCGGCTTGGCTACATTATTGCCCTTATTTTTTTCCCCTGGGTATGGCTGGTTGGGAAACGTTCATGGCGAAAGCCGCTTGCGCGCCGAATTGATCGGCGCGCAGCATATTTGATTCTGCTGCTTTTGCTTTCAAGCGCTTCCGCGATTTATCATTTCCAATTTTCCGGTCTTCCGAGATCATTCTTTCTTTCTCTCGCTACGATTTTTCTTTACGGAGGCACAGCGGTTACGGCGCTGAGAGTTTTCGACGCGGAAGAGATTCTCTCGCAGTACATCGTTGTGGCGAAATGGGCCTCGGCGGCGGCGATACTCCAGCTATTTGCTTGGGCCGTTATGCGCTGGGATACGACGGCATGGATGAGAGCCCTAGGATTCGTCTCGCGGTTTGGTGGAGAGCAAGGCTGGCTTATTCGTGTGAATGCGTGGTGGGAGGAGCCGGCGCATTTAGCCGCATTCCTATCGTTGGCCGTCTTAATGTGTATTCTGCCCATGCCAAAACCCATCAGTTTGAAAATACGCCTTACACCGGCATGGATGATCGTAATTATTTCTGCATTTGCATTGACTTTTGCGGCGTCGGCCGTTGCTATCTTCCCATTTCTGCTGCTGGCTTACGCGCCTACTTTGCGGCGCCAGTGGGTTCTCATTCCCGTGACGCTGTTTGGAGTCTATTGGATCGCTGGCTCTCCGGCAATTGTGGAGCGCCTGCAAGCGTTGACAAATTTTAATGGGGCACAGGTTTCGGATAACCTTTCAGTCTGGGCATTGCAATCAAATTATTTTTCCAGTATTGATAGCCTCAAACATGCTCCGCTTGGTTTGGGCGCGGGAACGCATCTGAATTCATATAAAGACTGGATAGGTCAATGGGGGATTCACAATTTTGATGCCAACGCTTTGTTCCTGAATGCGCGCGACGGCGGGAGCATGCCGATACGACTGCTGTCTGAAATGGGGTGGCCGAGTCTAATCATTTGGTTTTATGCCATCTATCGCGTGGTACGGATATCTATTTCAGGGGCGCTTGCTAATTCGAAAGTGCGCTATATCGAATATATTGGTATTGCTGGATTTTTGACATTGTGCGCCAGACAAGGATCGTATTCCATGTTTGATCCCTGGCTGATGCTACTCATTCCGTTTGCTGCAATCCAATGATTGTTCTCTCAGCTATAAATATTTACACGCATGGGCCGCTCGTCGTTGCGAGAAAGGCGCTTTCGGGAATCCTGGAGTCGCCTACAGTGCGCAAAGGGAATGAGCGCGTCATATTTTTCTGCCATAGTCGTGCTCTATATTCGGATATTTCGCATCCTGCTTTGGAATATGTGGAGATCCCACGGTCACGACGCCACTGGCTCAACAGGCTATTTTATGAATATGTTTGGTTCTGGTTCTGGTCGC
>JAKBDW010000358.1:0-5667 GCA_021834245.1 Pseudomonadota bacterium | reverse complement strand
CGAGCGACGAAGGTTGTGCTACCACCTATATCATCTTCATTGGAAATCCGGACAGTCATGGACCGGCCACGGACCTTTCCGCAAATACGACGGCGTTGGCCGGACTGGGCGGCAACACGGCACAGCTCAATCTGCCAAATTTTATGGTGACACAGACAAAGCCAGCTACGGGGCTAGCGACCGATGTGGCGACCGGGACTTCCACGCTGGATACGAATCCCTTCAATGCGGACGAGTGGGCACGCTTCATGTATCAGAACGGCGTTACCGTGGGCAGTACTACATTCAACGTCAATACATATACCATTGATGTCTGGTATTCGGCGCCTAATGCGCAGCAGAGCGGCCTTTTGTCCAGCATGGCGACAAACGGTGGCGGCAAATATTTCGCAGCCAACAATGCGGCCGAGATTGCAGCATCGCTACAGTCGATCTTCTCGGAGATACTGGTTCGCAACACTTCCTTCGCATCGGCCAGCCTGCCGATCTCCGCGACCAACCGCGCGCAGAACGACAACCAGATCTATATAGGAATGTTCCGTCCCAACCCTAATGCCATGCCACGCTGGTTTGGCAACATGAAACGTTACCAAATCGCCAATTTTTCGGGTCTGGCAAACTTGGCCGATGTGAATGGCCAGCTCGCGACTGACACCACGACCGGGTTTATTACGCCCTGCGCGGTAAGCTGGTGGACAGCTGACTCTGGCAATTACTGGGCAAATGTTTCAGGCAGCACGATAGGACCGCGCGTATTCTTCACGACTGCTAATACACCTGGTCTGTCTTGGGGAACGCAGGGTGATGATACCAACTTTGCAAAGAGCACCTGTGCGCTGACGGGAACCAATGTGTATTCCGATACCCCTGATGGTCCTATCGTGGAAAAGGGAGGCGTGGCGGAAATGCTGCGCAAAGCGACCACTAATCGTGACATGCTGACTCTGTCAGGTTCTTCGCTGGTTCCATTTAATACCGGCAATGCGGTGATTTCGGCGAACACCACGATCAATGCGAACATCGTCAATTTTATTCAGGGTCAAGACGTCACAGGAGAAATCAACGCGACCCCCTCGACTGCAAATCGTCCGTCCATACATGGCGACGTGATCCATTCTAAACCTATACCAGTGGATTACGGCGGCACGACGGGCGTGATGGTGTATTACGGGGCCAACGATGGTACTTACCGTGCCGTCAATGCTGCAACCGGCGCCGAGAATTGGTCATTTGTCGCACCCGAATTTTTCCCAAATCTGGAGCGACTGCTGGATAACAGCCCTATCGTGTCATCGACAACGCCCAAAGGTTTCTACTTCGACGGCTCAACCGGAATTTATCAAAATTCGACTAACACCAGTGTGTGGATATACCCTGTCATGCGCCGGGGCGGGCGCATGATCTATGCCTTTGATGTGAGCAGTCCCACCAGTCCGGCATTCCTGTGGAAAGCCGGATGTCCTGGCATCGGCAGCAATACGGGTTGCACAACAGGTCTTTCCAACATTGGGCAGACCTGGTCCACGCCTGCGGTCGCCATCCTGCCTGGCTATTCGACCACCAAGCCTGTCGTGATCGTGGGCGGCGGCTATGACGCCTGCGAGGATAGCGATACCAGCACGCCGAGCTGCTCAACCCCGACAGGCAACGGCGTTTATGTGTTCGATGCACAGAGTGGTGCGTTGCTCGCATCCTTCGCAACAATACGCAGCGTTGCGGCGGATATCTCTCTGGTGGACATCAATTACGACGGAAATGTGGATGCAGCCTATGTCGCGGACACGGGAGGAAATCTTTACCGGATCGATTTTTCTGACCCAAGCAAATCTTTTACGGCCAAAGCACCTAGCAACTGGAGTATCTCGAAAGTTGCCTATACGAGTGGGGCGGGAAGGAAATTCCTGTTCGCGCCCGCAGTGCTTCCCTACAACAATCAGGTATACCTAGCCATCGGCTCGGGGGACCGCGAGCATCCTCTGATCACCAACTATCCTTACACGACGCCTGTCAAGAACCGCTTTTATGTCTATCTGGACAATCCGAACAGTGGTTCCACAACGCCAGTCAATCTTGACGGTGTGAGTATGTTGAACAACACGACGGATCCCGGCTGCAACAACAACCAAGTACTGCCCGGCGGCAGCTATGCAGGCTGGTATATGGATCTGACCGCCAATGGAGTAGGCGAGCAGACAGTCACCTCTGCCTTGATCACTGGTGGCCTGATCACCTTCAGCACTAACAGGCCTGTCAGCAGCAACAACAGCTGCGCAAATCCACTAGGCGAGGCGCGCGGCTACTGGGTCAACTTGCTGAACGGTTCTGGCGCTGTCGGGACGACTTCTGCGATCTGCACGCCGATAGGCGGGGTAGACGCGAACGGCAATACCATCTCCCGTTCGACGACGTTTGTCGGCGGGGGATTGCCGCCTTCTCCGGTGGTTGGCAACGTCAATGTTAACGGATCGGTTGAGACTGTGGTGATCGGCGCGGCTCAGAAGAACGGGGGGGCGAGCACTGCGATATCGGGGCAGAATATACAGCCTCCAATCTCGACCCATCGCAAGCGTGTTTACTGGAGTACCAACGGCGATAGCCACTAGCCTGATCTTGCCAGCATTGATCGCAGGGCGGCGCTAGCGCAGCCTGATGATACCTGTGGCCAGGGAGATTTCGCGCAGGAAGCAGAGGAGGGCGAAAGTCAAGGTGAGCATCGCCGCGACGAAGAAAAGCGAGACCGTTCCGGATGGGTCGCGGCCGAGCTCGGAGCCGATGAATAGCGCTGCGATCACGATGCAGACGAAAAGGGCGCAGATCGTGCAGAGGCTGATCGACCAGTGTATCCAGCGCGCCCGCTGAACAAGAATTTTCTTCTCGCCGGCATGAGTTTCACCTTCTATGGAGCGGAAGCGGTCGATGACGCGCCCAAGCCTGCTCGAGAGCACACTCAGGAACGCCCCCACGCCGGTGAGAAGGAATACGGGCGCGACTGCCTGCTGGATCGCATGCGCTGCAACGATGATTTCTGTATGCATGACTCTTTCCTTTTTATGGTAATCCTAGCATGGGAAAGCTTGAAAAGCGCGTTTCCCGGCAATCTGCGAAAAATCAGACCTCAGGGCAATGCAGATCCTTGAAGCGAATGGAACATGTGGGCACTCAGGCTATAATTCATCTTCTGTCTGTTTGATATTGCGTTCCTGATGCCTACATTTTCTTCGCCCCTCATCAACTGGCAACGCGAACATGGCCGCAACGATCTGCCGTGGCAGGGTACTGACCCTTATCGAGTGTGGCTCTCCGAGATCATGCTTCAGCAGACGCAGGTCGCCACTGTCATTCCCTATTACCTGCGCTTCGTTGCTTCTTTCCCGGATATAGAGGCCTTGGCGAACGCTTCCGAGGAAGAAGTGCTGGCCCACTGGAGCGGGCTGGGCTATTACGCCAGAGGCCGCAATTTGCATCGCGCTGCAAGAATGATTATGGAACTGCACGGTGGACAGTTCCCGCAGCAGTATGAACAGATACTCAGTTTGCCCGGCATAGGCCGTTCGACAGCGGCTGCGATCTGCGCTTTAGGCTTTCACGAGAAGCGCGCGATACTCGACGGCAACGTCAAGCGGGTTTTGGCGCGTTATTGCGGAATCGTCGGGCATCATTCAACAAAACAGGTTGATGAGGAACTCTGGCGGCAGGCAGAATTACTGCTTCCGGATAACGATGTTGCCGTCTATACGCAGGCTCTGATGGACATGGGGGCGATGCTGTGCACGCGCTGCCGGCCAAAGTGCGAATCATGTCCCGTGCAGGAAGATTGCATTGCATTTCAGGCTGGTATTGTGAACGAGCTGCCCACTTCGAAGCAGAGAAAAATTGTTCCTGAAAGAAGCGCTATTTTTTTGCTGGCGATGTCGGATGGAAAGATTCTGCTGGAAAAGCGCAAATCTTCAGGCATCTGGGGCGGTCTCTGGTGTCTGCCGCAGTTCGACGAAGAGGATGATGTGCAAAATTGGTGCGCCTTGCATGGTATTGAGCCCGACAAACTGATTCGTCATCCCAGCGAACTCGGGGAATCTGCTGATTCAATAGCGCAGTGCAAAGCGCTCGTCTCGTTTGCGCATATCTTTACCCATTTCAAATTGCACATCACGCCGCTGTTGTTATACCTTGCGCATAAACCGCTGCATCAGGCGGAGCATGTGTGGCTGAGTGTGGATCAAGCCTTGCAGGCTGCTATTCCGACTCCTGTCAGACAGTTGCTATCTCGTCTTGCAAATGTTTAGCCCATCACAAGAACGGCGGCGCCCTGTATCCACCCTGCGCGCAAATTATCCAGCGCTAAGTTCGCTTCGTTCAGAGTAAATGTTTGTACGCGGATTTTGATGTGCAGTTTTGATGCGATATCGAAAAATATTTCCCCATCCTGACGTGTCAGATTTGCGATGGAGCGTATGGAGTGTTCTCCCCAGAGTAGGTTATAGGGAAAAGTAGAAATGTCGCTCATGTGTATGCCGGCGCATACGACAACACCCCCTTTGGCGACATGACGCAAAGCCTCTGGCACAAGTTCCCCTTTTGGGGCAAAGATGATGGCGGCATCCAGCTTTTCAGGCGGAGCGGAGCAAGAGTCCCCCGCCCAGACTGCCCCAAGTCCGCGCGCGAAATTCTGGGTAACATCGTCATGCGCTTTGGTGAATGCGAAGATTTTTCGTCCCTGCCAGATAGCCACCTGAGCAATGATATGCGCGGCAGCGCCAAATCCGTAAATGCCGATTTTATGTGCATCCTCGCAAGCTGATAACGCGCGATAACCTATCAGGCCCGCGCACAACAATGGCGCTACCTCGGCATCGGAATAGCCTTCAGGCAAAGGGAAGCAGTAATTTTCATTCGCGACGGCATATTCAGCATAGCCGCCGTCTAGCGTATAACCGGTAAAAAGCGCGTTATCGCAGAGATTTTCGCGCCCGCTTGTGCAATAGCGGCAGAGACCGCAGGTTTTGCCAAGCCAAGGCACACCAACTCTCTGGCCAAGGGAAAATCGGTTGGCTCCTTCGCCATTTTTCACTACGACACCTGCGATTTCGTGACCGAGAATCAGGGGGAGTTTCGGATTGTTCAACTCTTTGTCCAGAACATGCAGATCGGTGCGGCACACACCGCAGGCATTTACCTTGATCAGCACTTCGGCTGCACCCGGCACGGGTATTGCCACCTCGGCCAATTGCAGTCCTGAAGTATCCAGAATCATCGCTTTCATTGTTTTCATCATAACTGTTATTTTTAAATCCTTGAGACATACCGCTTCTCGCCAAGCGCCCTTAAATTCTCATACAGTTTTCGCTCATCGTTCGTGAGTTTTTCCGGAATATGTACCGCGATGCGCAGGTACAAATCACCGCAGTGTTCACTGTTAAACTCAGGCAGGCCTTTTCCTCTGATGCGCAGAGTGGAATAAGGCTGTGTGCCCGGCGGTATCGTCACACTGACGGAATTTTCCAGTGTGGGCACTTCAAGGGTTTTTCCAAGCACCGCGTCAATCAGTGAGATCGTTTCCTGCCGCAAAAGATCCGCACCTGAGCGTTCAAAACGCGCATCAGGACGCGTATGCACCACGATATAGAGATCGCCCGCAGCGCTTTCAGGCGTGTGACCCGGTATGCCTTT
>JAKBDW010000461.1:0-5701 GCA_021834245.1 Pseudomonadota bacterium | reverse complement strand
CAAGAAGCTGCTTTACAGAATAGGATGATCGTCCTATTGTATTAGGACAAATATCCAAATCATTGAGAGGGGAGACGGCGATGCTTCGAACAATACTTGTCACCGGTGCAAACGGTTTTGTTGGAAGTCATATCCTTGAGTTGCTGACCGGGCGCGATGATGTACGCGTCATCGCAGCCTGTCGCGATCGCACAAGGTTGGCACCCGGTTTTGGCGGCGAGGTGCGTGAGGGCGATTTGCGCGATGCACGTTACAGCAGGGCCGTTGTCGAAGGCGTCGATGTCCTTTGTCATGCGGCCGCGTGGAGTTCTCTTTTTGGGCACGCGCAGCAATCGCGTGCGCTTTTCCTTGAGCCGACGCTCGCCTTGATCAAGAACGCCAGGGCGGGCGGGGTGCGCCGTTTTGTTAACACCAGTACCACGAGCGCGGCTGCACCGCTTGCGTCGGCGGATGCGATGAGCCGCGGAATTGCACGGCCGTTCTGGCCGCACCTTGTGAGCATCATCGCGATTGAAGATGCGCTGCGCGCAAGCGCGAGTGGGCAATTCCAGGCATTGAACCTGCGCCTTGGAATCTTTGCCGGGCGGCGCTACGCGCTGGGCGTGCTACCCATTCTGGTGCCGCGGCTGAAGACGCATCTTGTCCCATGGGTGAACGGCGGTCGCACCAGTCTTCCGATAACGGATGGACGAGATATTGGTCAGGCTTTCGTTTTGGGGGCGACTGTCGACGGGCTGTCGGATTACGAGAGTTTCAATATTGTCGGTCCTGAGATTCCGACGGTGCGCGAGGTGATTACTTTCTTGCATGACGAGTTCGGCTTGCCATTGCCGCACTTCAGCGTTCCATTTGGCGTCGCCTACCCGTTTGCCTGGTTCATGGAGAAACTTGACCCGCTCGTTCCCTGGGAGCCCCTGGTGACACGTAGTATCATTCATCTCATGGAGGAGGTTGACGTGAATAATGACCAGGCACGGCAGCGCCTTGACTACCGACCCGTTCATTTCTGGCGCGAGACGATACGCACCCAAATGGCCGAAATGCGCGTGCGCCAGACCCAGCCGATGCGTATGGCCAGGCCTATGACGTGAGGAAGGGTAATGAGCAGACATATCGCGCAGGTTTCCAGTCTTGGCAGCAAAGGGGAAAGAACCCGCAATTCGATCATCGATTGCGCCAGCCAGCTTTTCTATCAGCACGGTTACAACGTCACGTCGTTCTCCGACATTGTGGCGGCCTCGGGTCTGTTTCGCGGAAACATCTATCACTACTTTCACACCAAAGATGAAATCCTCAAAGCTGTCATCGACCGACACCTGGACCAATACAGGGCTTTGCTGGTGCGCTGGGAACAGGATGGCTCCGATGCGAAAGCCCGCTTGCATGCGTTCGTGGACATGATTACCGGTCGCAGGAAGGAAGTTGTGGAGTTCGGTTGTCCGATCGGCAGCTTGAACAGCGAACTGGCCAAGAATCAGCGCGGTCCGCAGCAGGCTGCGCGCGCCATGTTTGATTTGTTTCGTGACTGGCTGGGCGCGCGCTTTCGTGAACTCGGAAAAACGCGGGATGCCGAGTCGCTGGCGTTACATCTCCTCGGTCGGGCGCAGGGGATTGCAGTTATGGCACAAGTCTACCGCGATACAAAGCTGCTGCGTCGGGAAACTGACTTGCTGCAGGCCTGGATCGACAAGCTGTAATATTTGCGCCGCTCGCTTGTGCCTCTGTTGGCCCACAGAGCGATTGAGCCTTTGACGGTACGTGGCATAATTTTCCTATGAATTCCAAACCAACACCGCCGGCCATCTTTCTGATGGGGCCAACCGCTGCCGGCAAGACCGGTCTGGCGATGTATCTGCACGATAGGCTGCCGGTTGACATCATCAATGTCGATTCTTCCCAAGTGTACCGCGGGATGGATATCGGCACCGCCAAACCAAGCCAGCAAGAGCTGGTCCAAGCGCCGCACCGGCTTATCGACATACGCGACCCGGCGCAGCCGTATTCGGCAGCGGAATTCCGCACCGACGCGTTACGGGAGATGGCTGAGATAACGTCGCGCGGCAGGATCCCGCTGCTCGCTGGCGGGACGATGTTCTATTTTCGGGCGCTGGAAGCAGGCTTGGCTGACCTGCCTTCGGCAGACCCTGCACTGCGTCGTCGGCTGACTGAGGAGGCTCACCGTTTCGGTTGGCCGGCGTTGCATGAACGCCTGCGTCAGCACGATCCAGCAAGCGCAGCACGCATTAAGCCGAACGACGCGCAGCGCGTTCAACGTGCGCTGGAGATCCTGGAATTGAGTGGCCGACGTGCAAGCGAATTTAAACGCGACCCAGCGACACAATTTCCATACCGGGTCATAAAGGTCATTATTTGTCCGGAACAAAGGGCCGAACTGCACCGGCGAATAGCCCTGCGTTTCAGCGACATGCTGAAGCGCGGCCTTCTGGCGGAAGTGGAACTACTGCGGCGCCGGGAGGATCTTTCCATCGAGCTGCCTTCCGTGCGCACGGTGGGTTATCGCCAAGCTTGGGAATACCTGAGTGGAGGCATCAACTACCAAGAAATGCTTGAAAAGAGTATCATTTCCACTCGTCAGCTGGCTAAACGGCAATTGACGTGGTTGCGGGCGACTCCGGAATCAACTTGGTTCGACAGCAGTCTGAGTGATATCGATACAGCCGTACTTGATTATTTATCCGCCACGCTCCAGCCGTAGGGGTTATACTGTGGCTTCGGTACCCGGGCCGTATTGCCGGGAACATTGAGAAAGTGCCGAGACTGGCACCCATAAAACGAGAACAGGAGAACTGTCATGAGCCAGCAAAGAGGGCAGGCCCTACAAGACCCTTATTTGAACGTCTTGCGCAAGGAGCGCGTTCCGGTATCCGTATTTTTGGTGAACGGGATCAAGCTGCAAGGACAAATTGAATCCTTTGACCAGTTTGTGGTCTTGCTGAAAAACTCTGTGAGTCAGATGATCTACAAGCATGCCATTTCCACCGTCGTGCCTAGCCGGCCGGTGAAATTCTCCTTTGAGCATTCCGACGACACCGAAAAAACCCCTGGCAACGAATAATCCGGCACGTCACCGGTCAGGATCGCGCGCCATTGAGCGCGCCATCCTGGTACACCTGTGCTTCCCCGGGGGAGACCCTGAAGGGGAAGTAGAGGAGTTGCGCATGCTGGCCGAATCGGCCGGGGCGCAGGTGTGTGAAGTCGTGCTTGGAGCGCGCCAGCGACCCGACGCTGCGACTTATGTAGGCAAGGGCAAGGCGGAAGAGATCCGTGACGCCGTGCAGCGACAGGACGCCGACTTGGTGCTGGTCAACCACGATTTGTCACCGGCTCAGGAACGTAATCTCGAAAAGGTGGCCGGCTGCCGCGTGCTGGACCGCACCGGCCTCATTCTCGATATATTTGCGCAGCGCGCCCACAGCCACGAGGGCAAGCTGCAGGTCGAACTGGCGCAACTCGATCATCTGGCGAGCCGCCTGGTGCGTGGCTGGACGCACTTGGAGCGGCAGAAAGGCGGAATTGGCTTGCGCGGACCGGGCGAAACGCAGCTTGAAACCGACCGGCGATTGATCCGCGAACGCGTCAAGCATCTTAATCGCCGCCTGGAAAAAGTAAGCGGCCAGCGCCAAAGCCGACGCAAAGCGCGCAACAAGATACCTATTCCCACAGTGTCGCTCGTGGGCTATACCAACGCCGGCAAATCGTCATTGTTCAATCGCCTGACCGGCGCACAGGTATACGCCGCCGATCAGTTATTCGCCACGCTCGATCCGACCATGCGCCGCGTAATGCTACCGGGCCACGCCAGCATCATTCTGGCGGATACCGTCGGTTTCATCCGTCATCTTCCGCACAAATTGGTCGAGGCCTTCAAGTCTACGCTTGAGGAAGTAGCCGAAGCTGATCTGCTCCTGCATGTGGTGGACAGTGCTAATCCCGAACGGCGCGATCAAATCGAGCAGGTCAATCGCGTGCTCGACGAGATTCATGCTTCCAGCGTCGCCCAGATCACCGTATACAACAAGATCGATCTTTCGCAGGAAACGCCGCACGTCGAACGCGATGCAAGCGGCTCGATTGCCAAGGTCTGGGTGTCAGCCACCACTGGCGAGGGTGTCGACCTGTTACTTGAGGCGCTGGCCGAAAACTATCGGCGTCACCGCGTGACGCGCCGCCTGCTGCTTCCTTTGGTGGCCGGGCGTCTGCACGCTCTGGTGCATGAACGGCTGCATGTCGCGGAAGAAACCGTATCGGACGACGGACACTGGGAAATGGAAATCGAGCTGGGACAGCCAGACCTGGACTGGCTCACGCATCAGGAAGATTTCCGTCCCGAATACCTCGCGCCAGTGCCAAGCAACGCGCAGGTGCGTATCGGTTCCTGAACCATTGGCATAGCCCTTTCGGGAAAAACTGCCGCGCGCAGGGTGAAGTTTTCGCACGTCCTGTTAAAATGCCGCCGGTACGCGTATTCGGCGCATAGCATTCAACACTGAGGGGTGGACCTTGGCTTGGAACGAACCCGGTGGCTCGGGCGGGAAAGATCCCTGGGGGCAACGTAAAAAGGACCAGGGCCCGCCCGACCTCGATCAGATAGTCAGAAATATTCGGCGCAAGCTCGGCGGGATTTTCGGCGGCGGTGGCGGTGGCGTGCGTCCGAGCGGCAATCCTAATGTCGGCCGTTTCGGTGTCGGAGCCATCATCATGGCCGCGCTGCTGCTTTGGATTGTGAGTGGTTTCTACGTTATCCAGCAGGGCGAGCGCGGTGTTGTGCTGCAGTTCGGCAAGAAGGTTGCGGTAACCGAGGCGGGTCTTCACTGGCACCTGCCATTCCCTATCGAAAGTGTGGACAAGGTGAATGTCCAGCAGGTATACGTCCTGCAGATCGGCTATCGCAGCAGTGATCGCCAAGGCGCATCGAGCGTGCTTCCGGCGGAAGGGCTGATGCTCACCGAGGATGCAAACATAGTTGACGTCGGGCTGGCAGTGCAGTACCGGATCAAAGATCCTTCAGATTATCTCTTTAACGTGCGCGATCCCAAGTCGACCATCATCGAAGCTACCCAGTCGGCAGTGCGGGAGGTGGTTGGCAAGAACGGCATGGACTTCATCATCACCCAGGGTCGCAATGCCATTGCGCAGGAAACGCAGACCCTGCTGCAACAGATTCTGGACCATTATCAGTCGGGTATCCATATCGTGACCGTGCAGCTGCAGCATGCCAAGCCGCCGGAACAGGTTGCCGCAGCATTTAACGACGTGGTCAAGGCACGTGAGGACGCCAAGCGCGCGAAAAATGAGGCAGAGGCCTATGCCAACGACATCATCCCGCGTGCCCAGGGTGACGCGGCGCGCACGGTGCAGGAAGCAGAGGCCTACAAGGCCAGCACCATTGCTCGTGCCGAGGGCGATGCCCGGCGTTTTACGCAAATTGTGGTTGAGTACGACAGGGCTCCGGCGGTCACGCGCGAGCGCATGTACCTGGACACCATGCAGCAGGTGCTGAGCCAGAGCACAAAAGTGTTCGTCGACCTGCCGCGTGGCAATAATGTGATTTACTTGCCTCTCGACAAGTTGGCAGGACAGACCACTGCACCGCTCGGCCCCGTGGATCAGTTGCAACCGCTGCCGACGCCCAGTGCCGCTCCGCCGTCTGACGAGAGTGACCAGAGCCGGTTAAACGACG
>JAKBDW010000157.1:0-5720 GCA_021834245.1 Pseudomonadota bacterium | reverse complement strand
TTCGGCAAGCGTCGTCAAGTGGCACTAAGGAGGTTTCCATATGTCACTATACCGACGTGAAACTGTCTGGTGGGTCCGATTCACCACCCCTGCCGGACAACGAGTACGCCGCTCTACTGGGACTGGCGACAGAAGGCGGGCCCAGGAATTCCGCGACCGCCTCAAAGCCGAACTCTGGAAGGTCCAGAGGCTAGGCGAGAGACCGACACGGCAGTGGGAGGAAGCGGTGGTGCGCTGGATGAAGGAAAAGGCGCACAAAGCCTCGATCCATGCCGACAAGATGCACTTCCGTTGGTTGGATCAGCACTTGCGCGGCAAGGCGCTTACCTCCATCAACCGCGATGTGATCGACCGGCTGATCGAGGCGAGACAAGCCGAAGGCGTCAGTAACGCGACGGTGAACCGGCTGTTGCAGGTATTGCGGGCACTGTTGCGCAAAGCTGAACGGGAATGGGAGTGGATCGAACGCGCACCAGTGGTTCGTCTCCTCTCGGAACCAAAGCGGCGAGTGCGCTGGTTGACGCGCGAAGAAGCCGAGAAACTCCTGGCACTGTTGCCGGCGCATCTTTCGGCGATGGCGCGGTTCAGTCTGGCCACGGGGCTGCGACAACGTAACGTCGCGGACCTTCACTGGTCGCAAATGGATCTCAAGCGACGTATCGCTTGGATTCATCCGGATCAGGCGAAGGCGAGGAAGGCGATCGCGGTGCCTCTTAACGGCGAAGCCTTTTTGGTGTTGCATCGGCAAGCGGGGAAGCACCCGGACCACGTGTTCGTGTACCGGGGCAAACCGATCAAGCAGGTCAACACCAAGGCATGGAAGGAGGCGCTCAAGCGTGCGGGTATCGCGGACTTTCGCTGGCATGACCTGCGACACACCTGGGCCTCGTGGCACACGCAGGCAGGCACACCCAGGGATGTGCTCCAGGAATTGGGTGGCTGGGAATCGGAGTCGATGGTACGCCGCTACGCGCACCTCTCCGCCGAGCATCTGGCCCCCTATGCTGAGAGGATTGACCCCGCAGGCGTGATCCCGGGCACAAATTTGGCACAGTGCCCGAACAGTCAGGATGTGAAGGAGCTACAAGTTGTTGATTAACTGGTGGGCCGTGCAAGATTCGAACTTGCGACCAACTGGTTAAAAGCCAGCTGCTCTACCGACTGAGCTAACGGCCCGCGATGGGAAAGGGCGAGATTATCCGGGCCCCTTGCTGGACTGTCAAATAATACAGCACCGGGAAAAGCAGATCCGGGCAACGGATCAGGTTCCGTTGCCCGGGTAACATCCGTATCAGGCGGTCTTTCCGCGGGGAAACAGGCGGAAGTCAGCAAGACCTGAGAATACTGCGCGGAAAAAGCCCTGTTCTTCCATCATGTAATACTGCACCTTCATGGTCAGGGCGCTGCCAAATATGATCATGATCAAGGTAATGAGAGACCCCATGGCCAACGTAGACACGCCGGTGACGCCCTGCCCGATAGTACACCCCAGACCGAGGATGCCTCCGAAGCCCATAAATATTCCACCGAAGATATGACCTACCATGTCCTGGCGCGAGGTGAAAGTCTCGAGGCGGAACTTGCCGGTTGATATTGCGTACAAGAAAGATCCGGCGATGACGCCGAATACCGCCGCTATGCCAAACTTGATAGTCGATCCGGTAAACGTCATTACATACTGCAGGGCATCGCTGATCGGCGCAACGAAGGAGAAAGACTCAACCGGTATCGGGTTGAAATCGTCATAACCGATCTTGCCTGTAACATACCAGGCAGCAACGATGGCCAGACCGATAAAAACGCCGGCCAGCACATTGTCGAAACTCCGGCGGAAATCGCGATTCGCAAAAGAAAACAGCACAAGACCCAACCCCATCACGCCGGTCACTGCCCAGTGCACGGCCGTGGCATTTTTGATGCCGGTGAGCGCGACGATCATGGAATCGATACCCTGATTCGCCAGGCCATGGGCCGACAAATCAACGTTGGTAATTTCGACATAGTGAATGCGCACCAGTGCAAGCACGCCGTACAGGGTCGTAGCTGCCGTGATTGCCAGTATCAGCATGACTACCAGGGATTTCAGATTGCCATTCCCAACGCGCACCAAGGTGCGCTGACCACATCCCGAGCCGAGCGTCATGCCCACGCCAAACAGGAACCCTCCGATCACATGGCCGAGCCAGCCAAAATTCGTGGTTAGGTAGATTGACTTGCTGAGGTCGACATAACCCAGGCCCTGCAATGTCTGCGATCCCAGAATGGCAATACCAATCGCCAGAAACCAGGCGCGCAGGCGGCCAGTGTCGCCCATATTGACCCAGTCGCTTACTGCTCCCATGGTACAAAAATTTGTCTTGTTGCCGACGGCGCCAAACCCCACGGCCAGCCCAAAACCCAGAAGGGCAACAAGCTCGACGTTGTTCAAATGCATTAAAGGCCTCCTAGGACCAGCTTAATCTAGTTAGATTCACCAGGCCCTCAGTTCGTCCTGGTGACTGCATTGCAATGACGGCTCGCCCGGGGGGTTTATTCCCTCTGGGTTGCACCTGTAAGACTCGGCATTTCGCAAAAAATCCCCAGGTTTCGCGCCCTTATTCTGCCCGCCCGGGGCGCGCCGGTGCCACTTTACTTATTATTTTACCCCTGCCTGGTAAGGTGTCGGATCCGGTATGCCGATAGCGGCAAACGCCTGGGCGCGCAGGCGGCAGGAATCGCAAGTCCCGCAGGCAGCGCCAGCAGCGTCGGGATCGTAGCAGGAAAGAGTGAGTCCGTAATCCACGCCCAGCCTGGAGCCGGTCATAATGATCTCGGCCTTCGTCATGCTGACAAGCGGTGCATGGATACGAAAACCGCGGCCCTCGACGCCTTCGCGCGTAGCGAGATCGGCAAGATTTTGGAAAGCCTGAATAAATTCCGGCCGGCAGTCGGGATAACCGGAATAATCCAGAGCGTTAACGCCGATAAAAATGTCGCGCGCCTTGAGCACTTCGGCCCAACCTAACGCGATAGAAAGGAAAATGGTATTGCGCGCCGGCACATAGGTTACCGGAATGCCTTCGCTCGGCGTGCGAGGCACCGGAATGGCACTGTCCGTCAGGGCCGAGGCACCCATCCAGCCGATGTCGAGACGAACGACGCGGTGATCCTCCACGGCAAGCTGCTTCGCGACGCGGCGCGCAGCCTCAAGCTCCACACGGTGGCGTTGGCCGTAATCAAAGCTGAGTGCATGGCATTCCAAACCAAGATCGCGGGCAATCGCAAGCAGAGTCGCGGAATCGAGCCCGCCTGAGAGCAGCACCACAGCGCGCGCCACGATCAGTGCCCCGCGCGGTTGCCCCAGAGGAGCTTGTGCAATTGCACCTGCATGCGAACCGGCAGGTGATCAGCCAGTATCCACTCGGCAAGTTTTGTCGGATCAAGCGATCCATGGGAAGGTGAAAACAGGATCTCGCAGCGGCCGACCAATTCAAGTTCGGAAATCTTGGATCGGCTCCACTCATAATCAGCGCGGTCGCAGATGACGAACTTGATCTGGTCATTGGCGTCGATATGCTCGATGTTCCCGTAGTCATTGCGCGTCTCTTCACCCGACCCTGGGGTTTTGAGGTCCATTACAACGCTCACGCGCTGGTCTACAGCGGAGATATCCAGTGCACCGCTCGTTTCCAGAGATACTTCATAACCGATATCACACAAACGGCCTAGCAACTCAATTGTTGAACGCTGGGCCAGCGGTTCACCGCCTGTGACGGTTACAAAATACGGCCGGTCCTCGGCAACGCGGCCGACTATGGCATCGATCGACATCCACTCCCCGCCGTGAAACGCGTACTGCGTATCGCAGTAATCACAGCGCAGTGGGCAACCCGTGAGGCGCACAAAGACGGTGGGGATACCGACCGTGCGGCTTTCACCCTGAAGCGAATAAAAGATTTCGGTGACGCGCAGCCGCGCCGTACCCGGGCGGGTTACGGGGACGGAATGATCAGTGTCAGGCCTGCTTGCAGTTGCCATACGGCTTCAAAAGTTGCGTCGCAAATCTGGCCAGGAGGATACCGCCTCGAACACGCAGCACCACCGGCATGCAACCTCGCGACGCCTAAATCTTATACCTTCATGCCGCTCCCACCAAATGGGAGTACCCGCACGAAGCGCCGCGCCGTCAGGACCTACCGTCAATGCCCCTCTTTCTGCATCTTGGCAAGCCGGGTTGCAGCCAGCTGTGAAACCGTGCTGTTCGGATACTGTGCTATCACGGCATTCAGTGACTTACGCGCCTTGCCAAAGGCGCCAAGTTCGTACTGCACGTAACCGACTTTGAGCGCCGCGTCTGGCGCCTTGGTGCTATTCGGATACTTGGCCAGCACCTTCTGGAACTCCTCCAGCGCCAGCTTGTAGTTGCGCATCACGTAATTGCCCTCGGCAATCCAGTATTGCGCATTATCCGCCAGCGCCGCATCCGGATATTTGACGATGAAAGCGCGGAAGGCCTTGATGGCGCGCTCATAATAGCCCTGCTTCATCAGATCGAAGGCTGCATCGTAGTCCTTTTGCTGGGCTGGCGTCGTCGCCGCAGGAGCGGACGCGGTTGCACCTTGTGCCGCCCCGCCGGCGGCACCAGCCGGTGCCGCAGCGTGCGCTTCAAGCGCAGTGACACGCCGGTCAAGATCGGAGATGAGGTCCCGCTGGCGCGACTCCAGAACTTGCAGGTCATGTCCTTGCACCTCGACTGAATCCCGCAATTGCCGCACCTGCGACTGCAGTTGGTCGATCTGCTGCAGAAGTCCCAGCACCGTCTTGCGTAAATTCGAGTCCGGCACCGTTTGCGTGTCGTCGCTCACCGGTCCATCGACCGGCACCGTTATGATCGGCACCTGGGTGGCTCGCTGACTGGGCGCCGGCTCCTGGGCAGACACGGGGGACACCAATGCGGCGGCGATCATTGCGATCGCCGCCAACAGGCCAACCTCAGCCAGGCGCTTGCACATGGCGCGCATCAGTTATACGCGAAGTCTACACGGCGGTTTAGGCGCCACGCCGATTCGTTATGGCCGAGCGCCACTGGCTTTTCCTCGCCGAATGACACGGTCTTGATGCGGTTCGACGAGACTCCCAGAACCTCCAGCATGCGGGCGACTGACTTGGCGCGGCGCTCGCCCAGCGCAAGATTGTACTCACGGGTTCCGCGCTCATCGGTGTTACCCTGCAACGTCACGTTGGCCTGGGGATTGGCGCTCATGTAGGCTGCATTGGCCTCGACGATCGCGCGGTTCGCATCGTCGATCTGGCTGCTGTCGAAGGCAAAATACACAGTGTGCTTCACCTCCGCGGTCGCGCTCTGCCCAGTCCCGAGCGCGCTGCCTTCAGCACCGCTGCCCTGACCGGCGCCGGTGGACTGCGCCCCTTGTCCGCCCGCGGCTCCGCCGCCTGCCGCAGTCGGCTTCACCACCTGCTGTCCACCGCAACCGGCAACGGTAACCGCGACCAGCGCAAGAACGGACAGCGTCAATTTGGTTTTCATGTAATTGCTCCTCAGTTGATTTAAAGTTGATGATTAAAGGGTGACCACGCCGGCTCACGAACATCGCCCTCAGGTGATTTTATAAGCTGGCGCACACTTCCATCCACAGAAACCGTCGCTAACACGCCGCGCCCGCGGACGATGGTGGCGTAAAGAATGATTTGCCCATTGGGCGCAAAACTTGGCGACTCGTCCA
>JAKBDW010000493.1:0-5756 GCA_021834245.1 Pseudomonadota bacterium | reverse complement strand
ATGCCGCCATGTTTGGCGCGGCATTCGTAGAACGCGGCGCTGCTTATACCATGTTCCCGGCACAAGGCAGGCCCCGGGGTGCCGGATTTGGCTTGCCTCACGATGGCCGGGATCTGGCTATCGGTGTTGCGGGGTTTCTTCATGTGGAATCTCCTTGTCATCCATTATGAGAAAATTACATTTCTGGGGCCAGCTGTTTTTCAGAAACATTACCTAATCGAGGCCGGCGTCCAGGAATTGGGGTCCATTTCCAATCCGGCCGGACCCGGCGGGCCATCATTGTCTCGGATTCAATCCCCGTTTCGGGAGACGCGCTTTGCCGGCATTGCGGTCCGCTCCGCTCGGCATGCTTGCCAGGTATGGTGTAGACGGGATGCCCGGCGTTTACCGGTTATGGCGCAATATCCATTTCAGCTGAAACAGCGGGGCATAGAACAGCGGGAACGTCGTATATAAGAAAATGCGCAATCGATATCCCCATTTTACGCCATGACTGCGAAGCATGATAACCAGGCGGCGACGAATGCTGTCCGACTCGAACATCGCAAGAGTGAATTGTTCGCGTGCGAATTTCGGCGCCAGTACAGATCGCATCTTATCGGCGATCCCAACCCTGTCTGCATCACGCTGCAGTTGAGATAGCTCAATCAGCCCATGCTGGTTGCTGCGCCGCATTTGAGCGACCTTCTCTGTGACCGACCTGAACAGGCGTTTATGAGACGAACCTCCGCGTCTGTAGTTCACCAGGGGATCACTCAGGCTGATCGCTCCGCCGGTGACAATCGCGCGCAACGTCATAATTTGATCTTCCGCCATTGCGCCTTGCATGATTGGTCCGAATTGCTGAAAAAGACGTCGCGTCCAGACGTGTGAAGCGCCAATGACCCATGGTTGGCGTGCTGCCCAATCCTCGAAACTCTGGTATGTTCCAAGATTGGTTGGCGTGATCGGTCCATGTGTAATGCCCGAATCATCCATATCTGTTAACGCCGAAGCGATGAGATCGGGCCTGCGTCCATGCTCAATCCAGCATTTCACTACGAGCTCGCATCGGTTAGGCAGGGAAATGTCATCGCCCGCAGCAACAACCAGCAATTCGCCGCTCGCCAGTTGTGCAAGAAGCGACAGGTGCGCGCCTATCCCCAGATTGGTGCCATTGCGACGCACTATTACACGATGTGGTCCGGAATAGGCGCGCACGGCACCCTCGATGGCTGCGAATGTTCCATCGCCGGATGCGTCGTCGGAAATGATTATTTCGAGAGGCTGGTAAGTCTGGTTAAGCGCAGCGCGAACAGCCTCTGCAACAAATCCCTCCTGGTTATACGCAATCAGTAATATCGACACGAGCGGGCGGTCGTTAACGGATTGTGGCGTGGAAACATCGGCTTCAGACATGGGTGACCTGTCACACTCCGCAAAATTTCTGGTGCGAATGGCAAGGCAGTTGTGCGTCCGAGCGAACACGCATACGCACTTTCTTGATGGCATATTCCCCGGCAGTGAGGCGATGCAAATGATGGTACATATATCGAGCTGCAGATCGCGGGGCAGCCGAATGCTGCCTTTCACTTTCATTCATTGGTTGCGGCCCCCGGCTTCAGTAGACTGGTCGCGGTGCCATTATATTCTCAGGAATCACCATCGGACGAATTATCTGGCACGTATTGACAAGTCATGTCTGTCAGTCATATTCACCGATGTATGGCGTATCGGGGCAGCAGAGCTGAACAGCTTTCCGATGGTTGATCATTCTGACAGTGACAGATGGGTTACCGCATGTCTTGCGAAGTGTCTGGGATCCGCCTCGCAGCCCCACCGTATCGAGCCAATGTCTTTGTCGTTGCGCGCGTCAGTTCCCGCATATCTGGCAATCTTTTTCTCTGTCCGGCTGTTGTAATCAATCGATGCCGGGCCGATCTGTTTCCGCTGGATCTGCCGTGGCCAACATGCGTTTTGCTGCATCGATGACGGTGCTCGCCTGCAGTTTTTGCAGGCAATCGCTGAGGCTGCGGGTGTGGCGGTCGCAGCCCTCCTCCAGGCAGGGCACGCACTGTCCCGGTCCCTGCAGCAATAGCACATTTCCGACTCGTTGGCTGCCTCGCATCGAGTAGGGGTTGGTCTGGCCGCGGTAATGTGCCGGCCAGGGTCCCCACTTGACGGGACTGGAAGGTCCGTACAAGGCGACTGTTGGGGTGCCGAGTGCTGCGGCCACATGAGTGAGCGCAGTGTCTGGGCCGACATAGAGGCTGGCCCTGCTGGTGAGGCAAGCGATTTGTCCGAGATTCCACTTACCCGCCACGTTTACGGTGTCTGCCGGCAGGTCTGCGGACAGGGTCTGTACGTAGTTCAGTTCCTCGATGTCGCTGCTGCCGGACAGGACGATCCGCAGACCCTGCGCGTGCAACCAGTGCGCGAGCTCGCGCCAGCCCTCCCGGGTCCACATCTTATAGGGGAACTTGGGATAGACATGGAGTAAGGCAAAGGGCTGAGCCCGGCTATCGAACGGCAATTGGGTATCAAGCGAAGCTTCCTCCTCGGTGGTCCAGGATACAACCACCTCAGGGCAGCGCGGTACGCCTAGCAGATCGGCGATTGCCAGATTCATCAACACAGTGTGGGTGTTCACACCGTCGAGCGGCGCTGAACGAGTCAGCATGCGCATTTTCAACGGCTCCTTCTTACGTTGCGCGTACAGACCGGCGCGTTGTTTTCCGGCCAGCCAGGTATACAGAACGGGACGGTCACCCGTCTGGGTAGTTACTGCCACATCGTATTTGCGGAATAGCTGGATGAAAAATTCCAGATTGCTCCAGAAACCGCGCTGCCGAGGTACCGTGAGTATGCGGTGGATGTCGGGATTGCCGCTCAATATGCCTTCGGTATTTGCAAAAACTAATACGTCGATGTGCGCGGCTGGCCAGGCACGGTGCAGGGACCGAATCAGCGGTGTGGTGAGCAGCACATCGCCAATGCGTTGGGTGGCGACCACCAGTACTTTTTTTGGAGACTGTGTCACGCGAGCTATCAATTGGGCTTGGTTGGATCAATGGGCGCTACCGCTTGTCGCAATTCCAGTGCCTTGGCGTATTTCATGAATGATCCCAGGGCGGTGGTCAGGGCAATGCCGACACCGTCGCTGCCGTCCAGAAATCCGAGGCGGAAGACGTAGCATTTCAGAAAGGCAGCGAGTGCGTGCAGCGGGGGGTCATAGCGGCTGATAGTGCGGCCGCGCGCCATCAGGCCACGTGCATTCAGATCTGAATAGAGATCAAGCTTTGCCAGCATGGCCTTGTAGTTTTCGAACGAATGGTGGCCGATCGCAGCACCGAGCCGGCAAACCGATCCGTCAGTGAGCCATCGCTCGTGGACAGCATCGTTTGAAAATCGACCACGCCGCCGATCGACCAGGCGCAGTACCTCATCTTTTCCCCAGCCCCCAAAGCGTATGCGCTTACCATGAAAAAAATTGTGCCGCCGCAGCGTAAAACCGGCAGGCAGGGTGGCAGCGGTCAGGGCATTCTGGATCGATATAATGGCCGGCGGCAGCAAGATTTCGTCGGCATCCAAAATCAATACCCAGTCATGATTTGCGTGTTCGACGGCAAATTGCTTCTGCGGTCCGAAACCACGCCAATCACGTACAACGATTCGTGCACCATGGCGGGCAGCGATGGTAAGCGTGTCATCGGTGCTCCCCGAGTCTATGACCACGATGTCGTCGGTCAGACCGGCGACGCTTTTCAGGCTCTCGTCGAAACAGCGCGCAGCATTGCAGGTAATATAGACAACACTCAGGGCTGGCATGGCGGTGCCTTCGTTTTGGCTATCAAGAGCTTGGTTAGACCATAGTTGCTTTAAGGGCGGCATTTATCTGGCAGCCCCCAGCTTTTTGGGCGCCCGAGAATATGCCAAAGGACGATTCGCCAGTAACCGAGCATGCGACTGCGCTGCTCGCTCGAATGGCACAAGGTTAACATGCAGACAAGGCTGTTGGAGAGCGCATTCACGACTGCCTTCGTCGGCAGGACAGCGGATACAAGCAGATAGGCAAGACGGCCCTGAGTTTTGCGAAAGAAAATCAGTTTCGATCGCTGAAATTCGATGCGGGCGGCGCTGCGAAAGCGCTTAGCAGTTTGTCCCTGGGCGTGCAGTGCGTGCGCTGCCGGAACGTGGTAGACCTGGAAGCCGAGACGCCGTGCACGCTGGCACCACTCGGTTTCCTCGAGAAAAAAGAAATAATCCTCGTCCAATTTTCCGAGATCCGCGAGGCCGGAGCGACGCATCGCCAGGCAGGCGCCTATCACGCTTTCTACCGCTACCGGGCGGGATGCGTGCGATTTGCCGTGTAGCGGCCACGGCTTGCGCCATTTCAGCAGGAACTTCGGCAGGAGTTCGCCGGCGATGCTCGGAATCGCCGCAATTGAGTTTTGCGGATGCCCGTCCGGGTAATACAGCTGCCCTCCAGCGATGAGCACCGTGGGAATCTCGTCAAAGACCTCGGCGAAGGCGCGCAGGCTGCCTGCCTGCAGTTGCGCATCGTTGTTGAGTAGCAACACAAAATCGCTGTTTGCTAATTCCAGTCCTTGATTGACGGCACGGGCAAATCCTGCGTTACAGTCATTGCGGATCAGGTTTATAGCAGGCGCCTCCCGTTCCGCCAGATCCACGGAATCATCCCGACTGCCATTGTCGATGACCACGATCTGCTCTGCCGGTACGCCTTGTTTCAGCACTGAACGCAGGCATTCTGACAACATGCAGCCGCCGTTGTAGTTGACGATAATGGCGAAAAAGCGCCGAGCGCAGTCAGGTCCAGTCATGGGTTCCGGCGACACGCAGGTCAGGATGCACAGCTATTTTTTCGGGGCAGCTGCTTGGGCCTCAACTTCAGTCCCGCGAGCCGGACTCGATCCGACACCAGAGCCTCTATATTCTCATCGACAAAATCAGAAGGATAACCTACCAGTGCAAGCGCTGTCTTGCCAGCGTCCGGCCATTGGCTCTTTAGTATGCGATAGCGCAGTGATGTTGCAGGAGAAGTGTTCCCGGTGGATTCAGCGGCGATGGCAACGGCGATCCCCCAATGCCGCGGCCGGTTGCCGGTTTGCACGGCAGGCCTGTTCACTGCCGATCGGGTAGCAGACCTGCTCGCAATGTTTTCGCAATCAAGGTCCAAGTGGCGAATCGATGCTGTTTGTCTGGGTGGCGACAGGATGAACCGTCCTTAATCTAGGGCTTTGTTCCTTAGGACACGATCATTTGTAATTTCTCAACCCCGTTTGCGGGGCCGCATTGATCCCTTTTGCATAACGGTCGAATCAGAGCCGAATTGCAGATGTCGGAACTGCGGCCTGGAGCGGCGGTATTGTGCGTCCGGCCCATCGGGCGTGGTCTGTTGCAGGCTTCCGTGGCTGGATGAAATTCGCGGCTGGTCCTGTCAGTGGCATGTAGACTGTTTTCGCACGAGCAGAGCGCGTTGGGTAACGCCCCGTCGCTCGTAACTTTGCACTTGCTTCGTCGTCTTTGGCAGCGGTATCTTTTCGTCGTCGTCGCAGACCAGCTCTGATGTTATCGTGCCATTCTCCCGCGGGCAGGATAGGGATTTGACCCGGGACATCAGGGCTTTGTGGTTGAAAACCCGGCCCGCCTGAGTAATATATCGGCCCAGACTCGCCCTCGTGGCGGCGATTAACCACACTTTTTGCAAGAGGATCAGAGATTCATGGCTAACGTCTACTACGATACCCTCACCA